>JAZRGQ010000126.1:0-4302 GCA_045644405.1 Faecousia sp. | reverse complement strand
ACGGATTTCCTGCAGATACTGCTGTACCCCGTCCTCAGGCGCAGTCTGCTTTGTTTCCACGCCCGCCGCACTCATAGATTTTTACCTTTCCGCAGCCGATCCCGCAGCGCCAGCAAATCGTCATCGCTATGAACGCCTGCGCTTTGCCGTTGCGCCAGCACTGTTTTTACGCAATCACGGAAGGCGTCCTCGCTGACAGGTCCTTCCTGCCGCTGGCAAATGCCGGACAGGTGAGACATTTCCTCAGGCTGCAAATCTTCCAGTACACCCAGCGAAACCTCCAGCCCCTGGGTATGTCGGCGCACCAGTTGGGCATACACCTTGCCCAGCAGAGGCACAGAAAAGTCCTCCTGCTTCAATGCACCTGCCAAATCCAGCAGCGCCGGATCCCGCAGTGCCTGCGCCAGCACGCCTTCTTCCGCTATCGCCGATTTCATATTGCTGTAGCGAATGGAGCGCTCTCTGGGTTGCAGATTTTTCACCGGCGAAAGGTCAATGCGCTCCTGCTGCTTTTTTTGTCTGGCAAGCCGCCGCTTAAACGCCTTGCTGACTTCCAATTTCATTGTCTCTGCATTGATTCCGGCAGACTCTGCCACGCGGCTGCCGTAAACTTCCCGCTGCACAGAACTGTCCAGTGTGCTTAAAAGCTCTGCCGCTTCCTGCACATACTGGATTTTCTGAGCATCTTCCTGAATATTGTACTTGCCGCGAATCACATTCAGCTGATATTCCACCCGGTCAGAGCAGCCTTCCAGCAGCATACGGAATTTATCCGCGCCGTATTTGTGCAGAAATTCGTCCGGGTCTTTGGCGTCCGCCATATTCAGGACTTTCACCTGAATGCCTGCCTTTTCCAGCATTGGAATCGCCCGTTTTGCTGCCCGCTGTCCCGCCTCGTCAGCATCGTAGGTTAATACAACCTGCTCTGTGTATCTGCTCAGCAAAGAGGCGTGTTCCTCTGTCAGGCTGGTACCCAGCGACGCTACCGCGTTGTCAAATCCGTACTGGTGCAGCGTAACCACGTCCAGATTGCCCTCCACAAGAATGATGTATCCCTGTTTCGTCTTCTTCGCAAGGTTCAAGCCGAACAGATTCTTTCGCTTATTAAAAATCAGAGTTTCCGACGTATTGAGGTACTTGGGTTTGGAATCGTCCAGCACCCGTCCGCCAAAGCCGATGACATTGCCTCTGACATCAATAATGGGGAACATCAGCCGGTTGCGGAATCTGTCGTATATCCGTCCGTTCTTTTCACCCACCAGATCGGCATCACGCAACTCCTGCTCTGTGTAGCCCTTCTTTTTCATCGCATCTACCAGAAGATTCCAGGAGTCAGGGGCGTATCCGATTCCAAATCGGGTTATTATGGATTTATTTAAGCCACGATTCTGGGCGTACTGCAGGCACTGAGCGCCCTGCTCAGAGTAAAGCTGGGTGTGGAAGAAACGCGCCGCTTCTTTCATCAACGCCCACAGCCGCTCCTGCTGGCGGTACCGGCTTTGATACTGCTCGTCCTCCGGCACTTCCATACCTACACGCTGCGCCAAAGCGCGCACCGCGTCCGGATAGCTCAAGCCTTCCAGCTCCATCATAAAGTTGATGGCGCCGCCGCCCTTGTGGCAGCCAAAGCAATAGTAAATACCCTTCTCCGGCGCTACAGAAAAGGAGGCTGTTTTCTCTCCGTGAAACGGACACAGTCCAAATAAATTGGAACCGGAACGCTTCAGGCTTACATACTGGCCCACCACGTCTTCAATTGGATTGCGGGCAATCAGTTCATCAATGAAAGCCGGTGCAAATGCCATATGTACGCCTCCTTTCTTTTACCGGGTATCAGCCTGCAAATTCCGCAGGCAGACTTTCCTACAGTGTATCACATTATCCCCGAATATTCCAGCCTAACGGGATAAAAAGTTCCGTATATTTGTCTACTGCATAGTTATCTGTCATTCCGGCAATATAGTCGCATACCGTCCGCTCCATTCCCTCAAAAGACAGCTGGGACTGGAACCCCTCCGGAATGGCTTCAGGGTGGTCGTAATAATAGGCGTACAGCCGCTGAAGCATTCCCTTGGCCTTGCTTTCCTCCCCTTTTGCCACCGGGTTGCGGTACACCCGTTCAAACATAAATTCCCGCAAATTCTGCAGCGCCTGAGCAACCGGCTGGGTAAAGCAAATCTGTCCCGCCTCACGGGAAGTGGTAATCATATCGCACACCAGCGAATTGATACGCGCAGAATGGGTTTCTCCCAATGTTTTCAGCACAAACTTAGGCAGGTCGCCTGCGTTGAGAATGCCTGCACGAATGGCATCGTCAATATCGTGGTTGACATAGGCAATCCGGTCTGCATTGCGCACGATTTGCCCTTCCAGCGTCTCCGGAACACGGTCGCCGGTGTGGCCCAGAATGCCCATACGCACTTCATAGGTCAGATTCAGACCTTCTCCGTCATTTTCCAGTATATCCACCACCCGCAAACTCTGCTCATTGTGGCGGAAAGGCTTACCCATCGCCTGGGTCAGCGCATCTTCACCGGCGTGGCCGAAGGGGGTATGTCCCAAATCGTGTCCCATAGCGATTGCCTCAGCCAAATCCTCGTTGAGATTGAGGGCTTTGGCGATTGTTCTGGCAATTCTGGCAACCTCCAGCGTATGGGTCATACGGGTACGGTAATGGTCGCCCTCCGGCTGTAAAAACACCTGGGTTTTATGCATCAGCCGGCGAAACGCCTTGCTATGTACGATTTTATCTGTATCCCGCTGATAACAGGTACGTACGTCCTCCTGTTTCGGCTCTTCCGGGTGCAGCCGTCCGCGGCTTTCATCGGCAAAGGCAGCTCTGGGGTCCAGCTGCAAGTGCTCCAGTCTTTCCAGTTCTTCTCTTAATGTCATAGCCGTTACTCCTTCAGCGAAAATGCCCGATACTCCTGACCGATTTCCATTGCCTCAACCGCGCCGGACGTCATATCGGTCAACCGGTCCACAAAGGCCTGTTTCTGCCCCTGTGCCAGTAGAATTTCCAGCTCTACCTCTGCGCCGAAATTGGTGTTGCGGAGAATGCCGTCAAACGCCGCCACCTCCAGTTTTACTCTTTCATAATAGGTATACGGGCAAGGCACATACAGCACGCTCCACACCCGCTTCATCGATTTTCCCGCTGCGTCCACAGCAATCTTGGCGCCTTTGGTATAGGCCCGCACAAGTCCGCCTGCGCCTAAAAGCACGCCGCCGAAATAGCGGGTTACCACGCACACCACATTGTATAGCCCTTCCCGCTGCAGCACCTGCATCATAGGGTTGCCCGCGGTGCCGCCCGGCTCTCCGTCATCGGAAAACCGCATCGCGCCATCTTTAATCACATAAGCCCAGCAGTTATGGGTCGCATCATAGTGCTGCTTTTTCACAGCCTGAATCTGCTGCAGCGCTTCTTCTTCTGTTTCCACCGGCCAAATTCTGCCGATAAATCTGGATTTTTTCTCTGTAAATTCGGCTTCACCGAAACCGGACGGTACCAGATATTCCTCCAAGCGCTACCACTCCTTTGTGATATAGTCCTTCAGTTTTCCGTACAAAATGGGGTCGACCACGGTTTCTACCCCGATTCCCTCCGCAGTATAGTCTACATTGAGCACCTTTGCGCCGGCGTGCAGTGTTTCCACCATACCGCCCATAGCATAAGGCAGCGTTACCGTAATATGATGGCGGGCGTGTCCCAGCGCCTTTTCAATCCCCTGCAGCAATGCCTCCATACCTTCGCCCTTTTTGGCGGAGATTTTTACCACATCGGCGCCGATGGGAATATCCTCATCGCTGACCAAATCCGCCTTGTTGTAGCACTGCAAAACCGGCGTGCCGGGACGGGCAAGCTTCTGAATCAGCGATTCCACTACCTGTATATGCGCCTGCCGGTTAGGGTCGGCAGCATCAATCACGTGCAGCAGCAAATCCGCGTATTCCAGCTCCTCCAGTGTGGCGCGGAATGCGTCCACCAGATGGTGGGGCAGCTTTGCAATAAAACCTACTGTGTCCGAAAGAATCACATCTAAATTATCGGAAACCGTCAGCTGTCTTGACGTGGTATCCAGCGTGTCAAACAGGCGGTTGTTAGCAGGAATTCCCGCGTCGGTCAGCCGATTTAACAAAGTGCATTTGCCTGCGTTGGTATAGCCTACAATGGCTACCACCGGCACAGAATTTTTCATACGCCGTTCCCGCTGCACACTGCGCACCTGCCGCACCTGATTGAGTTCCGACTGTAGGCGGGCAATCCGTTCCCGGATATGGCGGCGGTCAGTTTCCAGC
>JAZRGQ010000125.1:0-3402 GCA_045644405.1 Faecousia sp. | reverse complement strand
TGATAGAGCTGAGCCCCACAGAAAGCAGCAGCGCCAGACCGGTGGAAACCGGCACTGTAACGATCACCAGAATAAAGGTGTTTTTTACCGCCTGCAGAAAATAGGGGTCGTGAAGCACATAGGCATAGTTATAAAAGCCGGTGCCGAAATAATTCTGGGAGGCAAAATTATACCCCTCCTCCAGAGAATAGATCAGCACGTCGATCAGCGGATATACCATAAATACGCCCAAAAACGCCAGCGCCGGCAGCAAATACAGCCAGGCTTTGCGGTTATTGGATTTCATACAGAATCCCTCCTGTAGCCATTTGCTATTATTATAGCATTGAAATACGTCAATGCAAGAAAAAATGTCCGCAGCAGCTTCCTTTTCTGCCGGAATTTTACAAATCACCGCGCCGGCGTATTTCCGGCGCGGTGATTGCTTTCTTTTAATCTTTTTTTGGCAGTTTCAAAAACGTGGTCATCAGCAGACACGCCCACAAAAACAGGCTCAGCGCCCAGTAGCGGATACACAGCATAGGAACAGACACCAGATCCAGCAGCACGTGCAGCACCCGTCCTGCCAGAGCAGAATCGTTGACAGCCAGCACGTTGGCGCAGAACACCAGCACTGTTGCAATCAAAGACACGAGGCAGATGCGCCGCACAAGACGCAGCTGCTGTTTATTTTCCTCTTTGATGCCCCGGTATACCAGCACGCCGGCAGGCGCAAAAAACGCCACGCCTGCCACCACCTGCAGAATCTGCCCGACGCCTTGCATCTGCACAAGTCCCAATCCGGCGCACATCGCATACAGCGCTACCCACACGATATATAATTTCCGTTCTTTCATACGCTTCACTCCTTTGCATCTATTGTACCCCATTTTCCATTTGCTGGCAAGCAGAATAAAAAATGCTGGACACAAACCAGTGAAGCTGGTATACTATATGTGGTATACTGTATACGGTATTCACTACAAAAAGAGGGAGTGATTTTCCCATGAAATGTCCATTCTGCGGCGAACAGGAAACCAAGGTTGTAGATACCCGCCATTCTGAAGAGGGTTTGAGCATTCGCCGCCGGCGTGAGTGTCTGGCTTGCCAGCGCCGGTTTACCACCTATGAAACTGTAGAAAGCCTGCCCATCATCGTGGTTAAGCGCGATGGCTCCCGTCAGGCTTTTGACCGGAACAAGATTCTCAATTCTATGGTGCGCGCCTTCGATAAGCGCCACGTGGCAACTTCCGACCTGGATCGGATTGCTATGGAAATTGAGCAGGCTCTGCAAAACACTCTGGAGCGCGAGGTTACCACCGACAAAATCGGCGAAATGGTTATGGAGCGCATTAAGCCCCTGGACGAGGTTGCTTATATCCGCTTTGCCTCTGTATACCGCCGTTTCCAGGACGTGCGCAGCTTTATCCACGAAATCGACCAGTTCTTAGATACACAGTAAGGAGGTCTTTCGATGGACGCCCTTATTGAATTGCTGAACGTGGACATCGCCGCGCTTGTGCCGGATTTAAGCTCTTTACTGGGTAAAATGCAGCTTTTCTCCGCATTGTCTGTGCTGCTTGGTCCTATACTACTGCTGCTTTTCGGCGCCTGGTACTTACTTGCACCGCCCAAAGAGGCAAACCACAAAATTGGTTTTCGTACATATTACGGTATGGGCAGTATTGCCGCCTGGCAGTACACCCAGCATCTTGCCGGTCTTATCTGGGCAGGTCTGGGCGCTGCGCTGCTTTTGATAATGGCAATTGTCTGCCTTACCTTTATCGGAAAAGACGCAGGCCGCATTGCCGGAACTGCTTTCACCTGTCTCGTGTGGCAGGCTATCCTTACATTGCTCTCCCGCCTGGTAATTGCGATTATGGCGGCAACGCATTTTGACAAGGACGGTAACCGCAGATAATCACTACGTTTCCCTGTCCTGCGACAGGGAAGTATGTATATTAACCCGAATTTTTCTATAGCAGGAGGTTTTCTTATGGAACAGCTATATGTAGGCGTTGGACGTGAAGACATCTGTCCGAAAATAGGCACAAAAATGGGTGGCTATGCCCCTGCCAGACCGGCGCTGGGCATTCACGACCCGATTCACGTCACCGCTTTCGTTTTTTCTTGCGGACAGACACAGGCACTGCTGCTGTCGGCAGAGCTTTGCAATATTGGCGGGGAAGTACTTCCGGATATTCAAAAGGCGCTTTTTGAAGCCACCGGTATTCCCACAGCCCACACCGTTGTCGCCACCACCCATACCCACTCCGCGCCCCGGGCGTTTCCCGCGCCTGACGAGCCGTTTACCTATGTAGATGAAATATTCATTCCCGCCGCGGTAAAGGCCGCAAAGACCGCCTGTGAGAATCTGCGCCCTGCCCAGCTGGGCATCGGCACCACATTGAGCGATGTGGCAATTAACCGCCGCAGAATCAAAGAGGACGGCAAGGTCGGGCTTTCCCAGAATCCCTATGGTCCTTATGACCCGGAAATGAGCGTTCTTTCGTTCCGCGAGCCGGACGGTACGCCCATCGGTAACCTGATTCACTACGGCTGCCACAACACCGCCAGCGGACAAAATGACGCAGTTACACGGGACTGGTGTGGCGTGGCGATTGACCGGCTGGAAGCGCTGGCCGGTGGTATTACCGCATTTATCAACGGCTGCGGCGGCGACTGCGGTCCCCGCCTGCCCAACGGCAGAACTACCGGCACCGTGGCTATGGCGCAGGAGCTGGGCGGCAAAGCTGCGATCGATGCAGTCAGAGCCTGGAAGTCCATTAAGCAGTGGCAGGACGTAGACCTGAATGTGCTGGAGGCGGAAATCAACCTTCCCCTGCAGGACGTGGGTACACCGGAGCAGGTGCTTGCGGAGGCCAAGGCGATGGGCGACCCCGCCAATTTTATCGGTATGCAGGTTGCCAACTATGAAACCCTGCTGGAGCGCGCCGCGTGGCTGCAGGCAGGCAACGTGCCGCCTAAGCACCGTTCCATTTCCCACACTGCCATTGCGCTGGGTCCTGTGGTGCTGATGGCGATGCCCTTTGAGCCTTTTGCCATTATCACTTTGCGGGTCAAAGAGGCAAGCCCCTATCCCTATACCCTTTGCGTAGGCTATGCCAACGGCGCTTTGTCCTACTTCCCTTCTATGGACCAGATTATCCGGGGCGGCTATGAAATTGATATGTTCCGAAACATCAATCTGATTCCCTTCTCCGATGACTCTGAGCAGCATTACGTTGCCGGATGTCTGGAGATAATTCGTAAGCTTCACGGCTGACCAAATACATAAAAAGAGACGGACCTCAGTCCGTCTCTTTTTTTTGCGTCCTTTTACTCAAGGGCGTTGGTTTTTACCTGCATAAACAGCCGTTCCACCAACTGCGTGGTCTTTTCGGAAAGGTAGGCAAAGCTGGT
>JAZRGQ010000124.1:0-2861 GCA_045644405.1 Faecousia sp. | reverse complement strand
CCTGAAACCCGACGGCAGTATGGCTACCGGCTGGTTGCAGTTGGGAAGCCAGTGGTACTATTTGGAAAACAGCGGCGTTATGGTCACCGGAGAGAAGACCATCGGACCTGTGACTTATCAGTTTGCGTCCAACGGTGTTTGGATCGGATAAAAAGAAGAAGCCTGCTGCGGAGCGTCTCCGCGGCAGGTTTTTTGTTGCGTGCATCATTCGAGATAATATCCCATAGCCATCCGGTACAGATGGGGGATCAGCTTGCCCGGTCTATTTTATTATTGCTTTGGCAGTATATCTTTGGTATAATTTAGAAAAACAAGCCAGTGGAGGTGAAAACCGGTGATTTATACAGTTACATTTAATCCTGCTGTGGATTACGTGGTTGGTTTGGACGGAGAATTGAGGCTGGGCGATATCAACCGCAACTGCCGGGAATCCTGCCAGTATGGCGGTAAGGGAATCAATGTTTCCAATGTGCTGCGCACACTGGGCGTGGATACGGTGGCGCTGGGCTTTGTGGCAGGCTTTACCGGTGAGGGTCTTGAAAAGGGCTTGCAGGAAATGGGGCTTGTTACCGATTTTGTCCATCTGCCGGAGGGGTTAACCCGTATCAATGTGAAAATTCACGCCGGGGTAGAAACGGCGATAAACGGCATTGGTCCGACGATTTCGCTTGATGATATGACCTGCTTTTTTGCCAAGCTCGACCGGCTGCAGGACGGCGATACACTGGTGCTTTCCGGCTCAGTACCTGCCAGCCTTGGTGCTGATATTTATGCCAATATAATGGCGTATGTACAGGATAAGGCGGTGCGTGTGGTAGTAGATGCCACCGGTGAGCTGCTGTGGAAGGCATTGCCATATAAACCATTCCTTGTAAAACCGAACGATGAGGAGCTGGGGGAGCTGTTTGGGACAGTTTCGGTTACAGACGGGCAGATTCTTGAGCAGGCAAAAAAGCTGCAGGAAATGGGCGCGCGCAACGTGCTGGTCTCTATGGCTGGAAACGGCGCTCTGCTGCTGGACGAAATGGGAAATCATCACCGCATTGGCTGCCCCGCAGGGGAGGTAATCAACAGCGTTGGCGCGGGAGATTCTATGGTGGCAGGCTTTCTTGCCGGTTACCAGATGACAGAAGATTACACCTATGCGCTGAAATTAGGTACTGCCGCCGGCAGCGCGACCGCATTTTCTTTGGCTCTTGGCAGTAAGCAGAAGATTATGGAGCTGCTTGCCACTTTATAAACAAAGAACCCTCTTGCCAATGCAAGAGGGTTTTTTTGTTTATACCATTTTGTAAATTTCTGCTTCCCAGGGCAGCCACTGGGTGCGCTCCACAGAGGGAGCGGTGTCAGACAGGTTTGTTAAAATTCTTTGCCAGCGATTGCCGGTAACTTCTTCCGGCAACTGGACAGGCACTGTTTCGCCGGAGAAGTTGGCGATAACAAGCAATGTCTGTGTGGCGCACTGCCGCAGATACATTACAACCTTTTCGTGCTCCTGCAGCAGCATCTGGAAGTTGCCGTATGTAATTGCGGGGTGAACTTTCCGCAGTGCAATCAGCTGCTGATAGTAAGCGAAAATTGAGTCTGGTGTACTCCGGTCCTTTTCGAGGTTAATTTCCTCGTAGCGGGGATTTAACTTCAGCCAGGGCGTGCCGGTTGTAAAGCCTGCGTTCTTTTCGGCATTCCACTGATAGGGGGTGCGCGGATTGTCGCGGCTGACCACCGCCAGCTCAACAAATATTTCCTCCGGATTCACCCCTGCATTGACCTTCATATAATATGTACCAACAGTGTAGGGGTCGTTGTAGTCGTCGATGGTGGGAAATTTTACGTTGGTCATACCAATCTCTTCGCCCTGATAGATGTAGGGCGTGCCGGGGAGGGTGTGGGTCAGCGTTGCAAGCATTTTTGCCGACTCAAAACGGTACGCACCGTCATCACCGAAGCGGGATACCTGTCGGGGGAAATCGTGGTTGCTTAAATGCTGGGCAAGCCAGCCATTATTTGCCACCACCTTTGCCCACCGGCACTGGGCGGCTTTGTATTCCGGCACAGTGGCAGGAGCCAATTTGCGGTGGCAAATGTCAAAGTGGTAGATAGAGTCAAGCTCTTTACGGTCGCGATTGACGTAATCGCAGGCGATGTTGGCGGTAACATTACTGCCTTCACCGACCAGCATATAGTCCCGGTCGCAGCGGACCTCACGCCGCATTTCCTGTAAAAATTCGTGAATTCCGGGTATATTGCAGCGGTACTGGGAGGCAATTACATAGCCGTTTTCCCGCACCAATCCGGGGGAATCAGGGAAGCCGGCCTGCTTTTTAATGCTGGTGATTACGTCCATACGGAAACCGTCCACGCCCATCTCCAGCCACCAACTCATTATATCGTACAGCTCCTGACGCAGGGGCTTGTATTCCCAGTTCAGATCCGGCATTTTTGCAGAGTAGTAGTGCAAATAATACTCGCCGCTATTTTCGTCATATTCCCAGGCAGAGCCTTTTCCCTCGCAAAAGTAGTTTCCCCAGTTGTTGGGCTCACTTCCGTCGGGTTTGGGCGGCTGCCAGATGTAATAGTTTCGGTAGGGGTTGTCTTTGCCCTTTTTTGCCTCCTGAAACCATTTGTGCTGGTCGGAGGAGTGGTTAAATACCATATCCAGAATTACGCGGATACCAAGACTGTGGGCAAGGTCCAGCATTTGCTTGAAATCTTCCAAATTGCCATAGGCGGGGTCGATACCCTTGTAATCTGCTACATCATAGCCGTTGTCCACCTGTGGGGAGGGGAAGATAGGAGTAAACCAGATACAGTTAATGCCCAGCTCCTGCAGCGTAGGAAGCTTGGAAATAACGCCCTGCAAA
>JAZRGQ010000123.1:0-4752 GCA_045644405.1 Faecousia sp. | reverse complement strand
CTCCTGCGCCACATTTTCAGGACCTACCAGCACCTGCGTGCCGTTCTGATTCTGCATTACTGCCGGCAGATTTGCCAGCGCGTCCTCGTCCAGGGAGGACATCACCTTCTGGGCTTTGCTCACGTCCCGGTACTCCGGTTGCCCCAGCAGACGCATCTGTCCGGCAATTGCCATATTGGTGCTGCTGTGCCGCTGCAGTGCCTCTGTGGTAAACTCCATAATCACCGGTACCAGGCTGGCTGCACTGCCTGCGCTGCCCATCGCCCGTTCCAGAATATCCGGCGTAAATTCATTCACCGCCAGATTGGTCATTGTGGCGTTAAGCACAGCGCTGAGGATTCGCAAATCTGCCTCCTCCAGCTGCACCGGCAGCTTGATGACCTTATTGACCACCTGCTCATCGGAGAGCATTACCACCAGGATAATGCTGCCTTGCTCCGCCAGTATCAGCTCAAAGCGCTTGACTGTGGCGCCGGCCTGGCGGGAAGCCACAGAAATGGCAGGCAGGTCGGTTGCCTGAGAGACCAGCTTTGCAACCTTTTCCACCATTTTGTCCACCCGCTGCATTTTTTCCTCAATCGCAGAATTGATACAACGGGTTTCGTCCATACTCAGCCGGTAAACTGCCATCAGCTCGTCTACGTACAGCCGGTATCCCACTGCGGAGGGAATGCGGCCTGCGCTGGTATGAGGCTGCTCTAAATAGCCCATTGCTGTCAGGTCTGCCATTTCGTTGCGAATGGTCGCGGAGGAATAGGGCATATCGGGCAACTCGGTAATGGCTTTGGAGCCCACCGGCTCCGCTGTCCGGATATACAGGTCTACCACACTGCGCAGTACCTTCTTTTTCCGTTCTGTTAATTCCATGCCGTTCCTCCTCATTTGGGGTTTAGCACTCTTTTTCTCTGAGTGCTAAGCACACTATACTACAGAGTGCTAAAAATGTCAAGGGGTGGTTTTTGAATTATTCTTTAACATTTTGGGCGAACTATGCACACCCCTGTTCTGCAGATAAAAAACAGACCGGCATTCAAAAAAACACCGGTCTGCATTTTTCTATTAATCCTCTAAAGACGACACCAGCTGTACTGTAACCACAGTGGCATCGTCCTCTCCCACAGTTTGGGCACTTGCCACCAGCCTTGTTGCCAGCTCACCTGCAGAGAGCCCTGCGCCCCGCAGACAGCAGCGCAGCGCGTCCTCCTCTGCAATCCCATCGCTGACCAAAAGCAGCGTTTCCCCGCGGCGTAAGGACAGCCGCTGGGAAAATTCCTGACAGTCGGTTACCGACAGTCCCGGAGGCGGTCCGGCAGTTCCGATTTTTTCCGCCGCATTTCTGCTGACCAGGTAAGAGGCTGCCGCGCCCCACTTATATAAGGTTGCCTTCCCGGTATCCAGCTCCAGTTCCGCCAAATCCACCGTTACCGCGCCGGCTCTGTCCCGCAGAGCGCAAAGGCTGTTCAGACTGCGCAGCGCGTGCGCAGCCGGATACCCTGCGCATAGCAGACGCCGCAGCAGTACCGCCGCGGTTTTCGCCTCCTGCGCAGCGCCCAGTCCTGTTCCCATTCCGTCGCACAAAAGCACATAATACCTGCTCTGGGTGCCGGCAAAGCGGCTCCACCGGTCGCCGTTTTCCTCCTGCAGGCGGTTGCCGTACACCGCCACCTGCGGGCAGTAGCCGGACTTTTGCGTATTGCCGCGGTGCGCCAGTGCATCGGACAAATCCTGTAAATAGGTGGCAAGAAACTGATACTGCTGTATCACCGCAGCCCGGTATTCTTTTTGCCGCTGTCTGTCAGCCTGAATGGAGCGCAGTTGCTCCTGACTGCGGTGCAGCTCTGCCAGAAAGCGCCCGCTTTTGCGGCAGATAATCGGCAGCTCCTCTGTTGTCAGCAGCGGTTTACGCAACAGCAGTCCCGACAGCTGCACAATACGTCCGCTGTCGCGACAGTTTTTCCGGCAAGGGCAGCCTCCGCAGGCTCGCTCTGCCGCACGGCTGACCAGCGCGTCCTCGTCCACCGATACCATAGGCGCTTCCAGCAACAGCTGCTCCGTCTGCGCCAGCGCACCTGCCGCCATCTCCAGCCGCACCTGCGCCACTCCCGTTTCTCCTCTGCGGTGGGCAGTGGCAACCGGTGTGGGCAAAAAGCTGCCTGCAATCCCGCCTAACAGAAGTCCCGGCAGCGGATACCAGTCTTTATACCCTGCCAGATGCATAACCAACAGATACATCGCCGCCGGTACCAAGCGGGCAAGCGCCCGCCGCTGCCGCGGCAGCAGCCGCAGCAAAAAGCTCAGGCACAGTACCGCGGTCATAGGCACCGGCGTTACCTGCGCCAAATCCAGCGCCAAACCTGCCAGCGATGCGGCGGGAAATGTGCCAACTACGCCTAACATACCTGCTGCCACATACCCGAAACCCAGATACGGAATGGGCATTACGTTCGCCAGCGCCAGCACCCCAACACCGCAAACCAGCCAGTCCAGAATCGGATTTCTGCCGGACAAAACCTGCATAAACAGCCAGCTGACGCCAAACGCCAGCACCACACGCAGTAAATACACCTCCACCGGCGCCATTTGGCCCACACTGACCTGAAACACCACGCCGGTTGCCGCCACCAGCAATGCCGCTGATGCAGGTATGAGCAGCGGTGTCTGACGGCTGATGCGCCGCCGGGTCAGTATAAGGCTGATTCCCAAACTCAGCCCCAGCCAGACCAGCGGCTGGGTAATGCTGCTGCCCCAGAACGCCCAGTAACCCAGTCCGCCGCCGATTGCCGCCAGCACACCGCCCCAGCCTGTGCAGGCGCATACCAGCGCCGCAGGCAAAGGCAGACAGTGGTGCAGCAGTCCGGCTGCGCTTAGGAAAAAACCCGCGAAAATATAGGCTGCGGCTCTTGTGAGTATATGAATCCGGGGGTCCACTGCCCAGCGCCGCAGTGTATGCCGCCCCCGTCGGACGTAGGATTCTATGGAAATCATATGTAATCCTGCCTTTCCCGCCAATCCGGCAAAAATATTTGGATACGGGTATTGTAGCAATTTCTTCCAAATTATTTTGTCGGAAACACAGATAGGCGGAAGAATTCTCTTATTGCTGTCTTGCATAGGAGGAAATTGCCGTGTATAATAAGGAAAAGACCGGTTAGGGGGTAAGGTATGGGCATTGAATACGAATTAAAATTCCAATCTGACGGGCAGACGCTGGAGGCAATACGCCGCGCTGTTGCCGGTACAGAGCAGGAATTTTCTATGGAAACCACCTATTATGACACCCCCGACCGCGCCCTTTCCGCGCGGAAATATACCCTGCGCTGCCGCCGGGAAAACGGCGTTTCCGTGTGCGCCCTGAAAGCGCCCATAGCCGGCGCCGGACGGGGCGAATGGGAGCTGAACTGTCCGCAGATAGAAGACGCGATTTCCGGTTTGTGCGCGCTGGGCGCTCCCGGAATACTGACAGAGCTGACAAAAGGCGGGCTTGTCCCCGTTTGCGGCGCCCGTTTTACCCGCATCGCAAAAACCGTTGTTTTACCCCAATGCACTGTGGAACTGGCGCTGGACCGGGGCGTGCTGCTGGGCGGCGGAAAAACCCTGCCTTTTTGCGAGGTGGAGGTAGAGCTGAAAGAAGGGCTGATTTCTGCCTGTGAAGATTACGCCCGTCAGCTGGCGCAGACCTTTTCTCTTACAGCGCAGACCCACAGCAAATTTCGCAGAGCGCTGGCTTTGCAGCAAGGAGAATGCTAATGGCTCTTGAACGTTTCTTTGAATCCTATGACCGGCTGGTGCTGTTTGATACGGAAACCACCGGCTTATCCTACTGCCGGGACGAAATTATTGAGTTTGCCGCTGTGGTGGTGGAGCAGCAGAACGGGCAGCCGGTAGTTACAGAAGAATATGACCAGCTGATTTCCCTCAGCCCCGGAGGCTTTGTCCCGGAGAAAATCCAGCAGCTCACCGGCATCACCAATCAGGACCTGAAAGAAAAGGGCATCCCAAAATCACAGGTCTGCACCGATATTGCCCGTATGTTTGCGGGTAACAGTCTGCTGCTGGCATACAACGCCCATTTTGATTTGAGCTTTCTTTTCTATATGCTGCTGCGGGACGGCGACCCATCTGCTCTGCAGGGCAAGGACAAGCTGGACCTGCTTACGGTGTATAAAGACCGGCGGGAGTATCCCCACAGACTGTGCCACGCCATTGAAAGCTACGGCTTAACAGGCAAGGTGGTCAACTCCCACCGGGCAGTAGACGATGTGCTGGCAACGGTGGAAGTGATGAAGGCGATGGAAGCGGAGAAAGACGACCTTATGCGTTATGTAAACCTATTTGGGTTTAATCCCAAGTACGGTGTTGAGGGTAAGCCCATTCGCTCCATTACATATAAGCCGCAGCCCTACAACAGTACGCAGCCTCTATATCTTTTATAAGCGCCAAAGGGGGATGGACTCTGTCCACCCCCCTTTTATGTAGCCGTAAAACACTATTTGCCCAGCAGGGTCAGCAGATTGTGGCAGTGGGCGCGCTCCTGCTGCGCCAGCTGAATAAAAATCTGCCCGTACACAGGGTCGCTGCTTTTTTCTTCATAAGTTACCAGCGCCCGCATTTCTCTGCCGTAGCACCGGCGGAGCAGTTCCTCTGCCGCTTCCTGCGGCGGCTTTTGGCTGCGCACCACCGGCCGCGTGCCGGTAATTAATGTATACATACCCCGCAGACACGCCGCGTGGTCCTGCTCCTGCTGAAACATCT
>JAZRGQ010000122.1:0-7455 GCA_045644405.1 Faecousia sp. | reverse complement strand
TTTCTTAATAACACCCTTTTCCGGCTGATACATACCAAACAGGACACTCATCAGCGTAGATTTACCGGCGCCGTTTTCACCCAGCAGCGCATGAATCTCACCTCTGCGCAGCTGCAGAGTGATGTCATCATTGGCTACAATGCCGGGGAATTCTTTTCTGATATTGAGCATTTCAATTATGAAATCCGATTGCATAATTGATTGGCCCTCCTTCCCGGTAATTTGTATATTTAATTATAGTATAATTCTGGGAAAAATGCAAGGAAAACAGCAGTTTTAAGAGGAAAAACTATAGTTTATAAAGCTGCTTTCCGTTTTCGGTGGTAATGGCGTGAATCTCCTCTGCCGGCAGGTTGCGAATCTGCGCCAGCTTTTCGGCAGTATAGGGCAGGTAGCCCGGGTCATTCCGGCGTCCGCGGTAGGGCTCGGGACACATATAAGGACAGTCGGTTTCCAGCACAATCCTATCCAGCGGCAGGCGGCTTGCAACCTCTACCGCCCTGCGGGCGTTTTTGAAGGTCAGCACGCCGGTAAAACCGATGTACCAGCCCATATCCACCAGCTGTTTTGCCAGCTCCCAGGAGCCGGAAAAGCAGTGAAATACACCGCAAACCCCGGGGAATTCCCGCACCACCTTCAGTCCGTCCTCGTGGGCGTCGCGCTGATGCACAATGACCGGCAGGTGTAATGCCTGCGCCAGCTCCATTTGCAGGCGAAACGCCTGCAGCTGCTGCGCTCGGGGAATGTCCTCATAATGGTAGTCAAGACCGATTTCTCCGATGGCCTTTACCTTTGTGTTTAGTTTACATAACTTCTCGTACTCCGCCAGCACCGTCTCGTTCACCTCATCGGCTGCGTCGGGGTGAGAGCCTACGGCGGCGTAAATAAAGGGATAGGCGTCGGCAAGGGCGATTGCCTGCCGGGAGGACTCCAAATCGCAGCCCGGATTCATCACAAGACCGATTCCCTTTTCCGGCAGAGTGGAGATGAGCAGATGCCTGTCTTGGTCAAAGGCAGAGGCATCTAAATGGGCGTGGGTATCAAACAGCATAGCCTTCCTCCTCAATTACGGCTACCAGACAGCCGTCGATTTGTTGCAGGCGGGGGTCGTCCAGCGAGAACGCGGTGTGGCAGGGATAGCCCTGCAGACCAAGCCCGCTGCATTTTGCAGCAGCTTCCTTCAGCACCCAGAAAGACAGCAGCGCAAGACGAGGGTCGGCGGCTGTACGGTATTGGGAAAGCTCTGTTGCAGACAGGATTTTTTCTGCCAGCGCAGGGCGAATATTCCTGTCTGCTTCCTCCGCGTCAATGCCGATGGGGCGGTGGCTCAGGGCGCAGAATACGTGTTTCGGCGTATGGGATATGGAAAAGAAAACCTTTGCATCGGGGAAATAGGGCTTGCCCCTTTCGGATATCTCCAGCGCCGGCATATCCTGCCCTGTAAATTGCCGGTACAGCCGCGCCAGCAAGGCTCTGCCGGCTGCGTGTCCGGTCTGTCCCTGCAGCAATTCGTAGCCCAGTAACACCGCCATTCCTCCTGTCAATTTCAGTACCATCAGTATACCCCGCGCTCGGGCATTCTGTCAACGAACAGGGCATAATTTCTTTTTCGGGGGCATAGACTCTGGCAACAGGGAGGGATATATATGGCGGAAGAACGGGTACAACTACCCCATAAGCTGAGCTTGCATCAGCGGGAAAATCTGACGATGACCGGCGTAACAGAGGTGGTCAGCTTTGACGATAGCGCAGTCATTTTGAAAACCGATATGGGTACTCTGATTATACAGGGGCGGCAGCTGCAGCTGAAAACCCTGTCCTTAGACGGCGGGCAGGTTGCGGTGGACGGACATATCAGCGCGCTTTTATACGAGGAGCCACGCACCGGCGGTATTTTTCACCGCCTGTTTGGCTGATGATGCCGGCGGAAACCGCGCGGCGCTTTGCCTGCGCGGTGCTGCTCGGGTGTATACTGGGGCTTTTCCACGGCGTTTTGCGTCCGCTGCGGAAAAAGCGCAGCCTTCCGGCGGATTTGCTGCTGGTACCGGCGGTGTTCTGGGTATGGCTGTATCTGGGCTTCGGGGTGTGCGGCGGTGATTTGCGCTTTGGCTATACTGCCGGGCTGTTTCTGGGTATGGCGGTGTGGGAGTGGACATTCGGCAGGCTTCTGCGGCTTCTGTTTTCTGCGTTCTGGAGAGGAATCGGCAGAGCAATCGCCGTTTTACTCCTGCCAACCCGAAAAATTTTCAAAAAATTAAAGAAATTCGCAAAAAATATCTTTGCAACGTCAAAAAAATGGGTTACAATAAAATGGAACAGGTTTTGCGAACAAACAGGAGGTGTGTTCCGTGGAAAAAAAGAAAAATCCCCTCTTTCGGATTCGTCTGATTTATCGCCGCAGCTCGCCTCTGCTCAAGTGCGTGGTGCTGGCGGCAATCGTATTGTCTACGGCGGCGCTGATTACCTTGCGCACTTCCATTCTCCAGACCCAGTCCCAAACCGACGACCTGCGGTCGCAGGCGGCGCAGCTGGAGCAGGAAAATGCGCGGCTGGAAAAAAGCATCGCTGAGCTGGGTACGCTGCAAAGCGTAAAAAGTATTGCGATGGCGGAGCTGGGACTGGTGGACCCGGACGCGGAATTTTTCACACCTGTAGAATAAGGAAAAACGAAGGGCTTGCGCCCTGTGAAAAGAAAGTTGAGGAACCGGTAAGAACATGGAGTTAACTGTCGGAACAATTTTAGAAGGCAAGGTTAAATCAATCACCAATTTTGGCGCTTTTGTGTCGCTGCCCGAAAATAAGACCGGATTGGTACATATCTCGGAAGTGTCCAATACCTATGTCAGTGATATTCGCGCCTTTTTAACGGAAGGTCAGGACGTAAAGGTAATGGTCATCAGCACAGTGGCGGGAAAGCTGAATCTGTCCATTAAGCGGCTGGAGCAGAAGCCCCAGAAAAGCTTTCAGCGGCAGGGCGCGCCTGCGCCCAGACGGGACCGTACTCCCACACCGCCGCCTGCGCCCAAAACAGCCGACCAGCTTTTCGAGGAAAAGCTCAAGCAGTTTATGAGCGAATCGGACAGCAAGATTTCCTCTATCCGGCAGTATTCTGACCACCGCACCAAAAGTCGCAGAAGATAATCGGAGGAACCAAAATGGCAACCGTAGTGGTAACCGGCGGCTCCCGGGGTATCGGCGCAGCGATTGTGGCGCGCTTTGCCCGGCGGGGAGATAAGGTATATTTCCTATATGAAAAGAATCATACTGCCGCCGAACAGGTCGCCTGTGAAACCGGCGCTACACCTGTTTGCTGCGATGTGGCAGACGGACAGGCAGTAGAAAAGGCATTTGCCCAAATCGGCCCGGTGGATATTCTTGTCTGCAACGCAGGCATTTCCATTGACGGGCTGATGACCCAGCTGCCGGAAAAAGATTGGGACAGGCTGTTTGACGTAAATGTCAAGGGAATGTATCTGTGCATCAAGCAGGCAATACCCGGCTTTTTGCAGAAACAAAAGGGCAGCATCGTTACAGTCAGCTCTATGTGGGGACAGGTAGGCGCCTCCTGCGAGGCGGCGTACTCTGCCACAAAAGGCGCGGTAATTGCGCTGAGTAAGGCGCTGGCGCAGGAGTTGGGGCCCAGCGGCATTCGGGTCAACTGTGTGGCGCCCGGTGTGATACAGACAGATATGTGCGCTCAGGTCGCGCCGGCAATTCTGGAGCAAATGGCGCAGGATACACCTGTGGGGCGCAACGGCACTGCCCAGGACGTGGCGCAGGCGGTAGAATATCTGGCAGATGCGGAATTCGTAACCGGACAGGTACTGCCTGTCAACGGTGGATATGTTATTACTTAAGAAGGAGAATAAAAAAATGAAAATTGCGGTAGCTTGCGATCACGGCGCACTGGATTTGAAAAATACAGTCATCGCCCACCTGCAGGAGCAGGGACATCAGGTAACGGACTTCGGTACCTATACAACCCAGAGTTGCGACTATCCCGAGTATGCCGCCGCTGCGGCGCGGGCGGTTGCCACCGGCGCCTGTGAGCGGGGCATTGTACTTTGTACCACCGGCATCGGCGTATCGATTGCAGCCAACAAGGTAAAGGGCATTCGCTGCGCGCTGCTGAGCGATGTGCTGTCTGCCCGTATGACCCGGGAGCATAACGATACCAATGTGATGGCGATGGGCGCCGGCGTTGTAGGTCAGAATCTGGCGCTGGAAATCGTGGACACCTGGCTGGGAACAGACTTTTCCGGCGGTGAGCGCCACGCCCGCAGAATTGCGGCTTTGATGGCGCTGGAAAATGAATAAAGGATATACCAAACGGGGGGTGCTGCAGTCCAATGCAGCACCCCCCGTATTTTTTAGGTTTAATTTTCAGACTGGGCGCTCAAAAGCGCGTCGTATGCCAGCGCATAGGTGGTTTTGACCTTGGCGTTATACAGGGTGTATAGACCAAAGCGGCACAGCACATAGACTGCGAACATCAGGAAGAAAGCCCCGTCTGTGGAGATAGGCAGCGCAATACCGAAGTATTCGAGTATAACGTCCAGATAGCACAGCAGCAGGCACCCGCCGTCCAGCAGGTAAAACAGCCAGAAGCTTATGTCCAGTTTCAGCAGCTGCAGCACATTTCCTTTTGTTATTTTCCAGCTTTTTACAAGCGCGGCCAGCGCCCTTGTCCGGGGCTGGTCCATAATGGCGTAGCCGGCAAAACGCAGCCGGCAGGAAATGGGAATCAGCGCCAGCAGATAAAGAGGAATCAGCACATAGAAAACAGGCATAAGCTGTCCGCCCAGCTGCTCCAGCAGCGCGTCGCTTATCGCGGTCGGGTCCATTGTTTCCATCAGCGGCAGCAGAGCCTCAGTAAAATCACCGGACAGGGGCGTCAGCAGGAAAATGCCAACGCTCACATAGGTACAGGCGATTGCCAGCGCGCTGTAAATCAGCGCCTGCAGCAGCCGAAGACCCAGCGCAGGACCCAGTCTGCGGAAGCCCTCTGTTAATGTACGGGGCGTGGCGCTTTGATTCCGCGCCAGCGCAACAGCGGCAGCAAGCAGACCGATTTCCCAGAAGGGCAGCGCCAGATTGCCGATAAGCTCCAGCGCCGACTGGGCAGTGGTTAAAATACTCCGCAGCCGGATACCGGACAGACCGCCGGTGCCTGCGATATTCTGCTCCAGAACAAAGGTGCAGACCGTTAAAAGCACAGAAACCAGCAGCGAAACGCCAATATGCAAACCGAACAGCCGGTTTGGCGGGTACGCCGCGGCGCGCAAGGAGCGGTCGGCGGCTTTTTTAAGAGATTTCACGTCAATCATAGATTACTCCTGCTCTGCCTCCGGCTGAGGCGCGGGAACGTCCTTGCGCCGGTTCGCAAAGAGCATTTCGGGGTTGTGGGGGCGCAATGCCAGAACAATCAAAACAGCCACAGCTGCCAGACAACTGACGCCTGCCAGCAGCTGGCTGACGCGGAAACTGCCCCAGTACAGGCTGTCTGTTCGCAGACCTTCAATGATGGCTCTGCCCAGACCGTACCACGCCGCATAGCCCAGCGCAATCTGTCCGTCATACTTGCGCTTTTTGGACAGGAAATGCAGCAGCACAAAGCCGATTGCGTTCCACACCGACTCATATAAGAAGGTGGGGTGGTGATAGGTATAGGTTTGCGTAGCGCTGTGCAGAAGACCCATACGCAAAAAGCCGGTGGTTTCCGCGCCAAAGGCCTCCCGGTTAAAGAAGTTACCCCACCGGCCGATAGACTGACCGATGAGAAAGCCTAAGCTGACCACGTCCAGCACCGCGCCAATGCTGACGCGCTTGACTTTACAAAATACGATAATACCGATGACCGCGCCGATGACGCCGCCGTAAATTGCCAGTCCGCCGTTCCAGATATACAAAACGGAGATGGGATTGTCGGCGTATTCCTGCCAGGAAAAAATGCAGTAATAGGCGCGGGCGCAGATGATGGCAAAAGGCACAATGCACAGTACGCCGTCGAGAATATCGTCCTGACTTAGCCCGAAGGCTTTGCTTCTGCGCAAGCCGTAAACCACCGCCAGCACCATACCGATGGCAATAATTACGCCGTACAGGTGAATGGTCAGCGGCCCGACGGAAAAGCTGCGAATCGGGTCAAACTCCAGTCCCAGCCCGGGAAAAGAAATGGAAGTATATTGCATCACATAGCCTCCTTTTGCAGCGGGTGAATCACCCACATACTCATATGGGCGGGGTCAACCGCCTGCTGTATAAATTCCTGTACCTGACGGGCATTTACCTGCCGGTACAGCTCGGGAAAACGGAAATAATCGTAATGGGATAAATGGTAGGCGCAGGTGCGGAAAGCAACGGAATCGAAGCTGTCCAGCGCCTTGATGCGCCGTCCCAGCGCGCTGCGCTTGAGGCGGGCAAAGTCCTCTGCGGGAATTCCTTGCTGTGCAATGCGTGCTGCCTGCTCCAGAATCGCCTCCTGTACCTGCAAAGGGGTGTCGCTGTCGCCGGAAACGGTAAACAGCGCCATACCGTCAATGGTTTCAAAACCGCCGCCAAAAGAGCCGTCAATAACGCCCTGCTGGTAAAGCTGCAGATACAGCGCCGAGGATTCTCCAAACAGCGCTTCCGCTGCCAAATCGCCGATAATCTCCTGCAGGACCGCTTCCGGACCCTGTCCCACCGGCGGGCATTTGAAGCCCAGCTGGAACATAGGCATTGCTACTTCCATTGCGTTTTCCCCGTAGGCGTTTTCGCAGGCAAGGGAAACTTCCTCGTTGGAAAGCTTTTCCACCGGCACAGGCGCCTCGTTGGGAAGAACCCTCCGGGCAATTTCCCCCACTTCCTCCGGCGACACATCACCTACCACACACAGCAGCATATTGCTAGGCTGGTAAAAGGCGCGGTGGCACAGCTGCAGCACCTGCGGCGTGATTTCTTCCAGCGATTCCCGTGTGCCAAGAATCGGCTGACGCACCTCGTGCTGCCGGTACATCTGCGCCATCAGGTTTTCAAAGAGTTTGGAGTCGGGCGCGTCGGCAACCATATCGATTTCGTGGCCGATAATATCCCGCTCTTTTGCAACACTTTCCTCGGTAAAATAGGGGGTGCTGACAAATTTCAGCAGCAGAGAAAGATTTTTGCTAAAGTTTTCCGTACAGGAAAAGTAGTAGGCGGTCATATCATAGCTGGTGAAGGCGTTGGGAATTGCGCCCATTGCGGCAAAGCTGGCGCTGACGTCCATATCCGGCATATCAAAAAGCTTATGCTCCAGAAAATGGGCAGTACCTGCCGGCAAGGTATATTCCTTGCCGTCCAGCTTGAAACGGCGGTGAATAGCGCCGAAATCCGTAACAAAATAAGCAATCTTTCGGGTAAAGCCGGTGCGGGGAATCACCGCTACCGTCAGTCCGTTTTCAAGGGTATCCCAGTAAGCCTTTTCCCCAAGCAGAG
>JAZRGQ010000121.1:0-4773 GCA_045644405.1 Faecousia sp. | reverse complement strand
TACAAAGCGTTCTTTCAGCGCATCAAAGGCTTCCTTATCTACGTCCCCGTCCTGCTCCAGCGCAGCTATCTTTGCAACCAGCTTATCATAGGCAACTGCTGCATTATCAAGATTTTCCCAGGAAAATACAAGATTTCTTCTGTAATGGCTTTGCAGGCAGAACAGGCGGTAAGCCATAGGGTTGTAGCCCTTCTGCTGCAGCAGACTCACTGTTAAGAATTCACCCTTGGATTTACTCATTTTACCTGTGTCAGTATTCAGGTGATGCACGTGGAACCAGTAGTTGCACCACTTGTGTCCCAAATAGCTTTCCGACTGGGCAATTTCATTGGTATGATGCGGGAATGCATTGTCGATACCGCCGGCGTGAATATCCAAATCTTCACCCAGGTACTTCATAGAAATACCGGAGCACTCAATATGCCAGCCGGGATAACCCACGCCCCAGGGGGATTCCCACTTCAGCGCCTGGTCCTCGAACTTACTCTTGGTAAACCAGAGAACAAAGTCATTTTTATTCTTTTTGTTTGTGTCCTCCTCTACGCCCTCACGGACACCGATTGCCAAATCCTCTTCATCGTGGTCATTGAAGACGTAATACTTATCCAGCTTAGACGTGTCAAAATACACATTTCCGCCTGCCACATAGGCAAAGCCCTTCTGCAGCAGACCTTCCACAATTTGAATAAACTCAGCAATACAGCCGGTGGCGGGCTGTACGATTTCCGGTTTTTTAATGTTCAGCTTTTCGCAGTCAGCAAAAAACGCGTCTGTGTAATACTGGGCAATTTCCATTACGGATTTATTTTCCCGCTTTGCGCCCTTGAGCATCTTATCTTCACCGGTGTCTGCATCAGAGGCCAAATGACCAACGTCGGTAATGTTCATCACGCGCTTGACATTATAGCCAAGGTAATTCAAACACTTCTCCAGAACGTCCTCCATAATATAGGTGCGCAAATTACCAATGTGGGCGAAATGATAAACAGTAGGTCCACAGGTGTACATCTTAACTTCGTTGCCGTGATTCGGCACAAACAGCTCCTTTTTATGGGTCGCAGAATTATAAAGATACATATCAGTTTCCTCCATATCGAAAATACATAATAAAAAACGCCCCCTGTGCCGTAACGCACAAGAGGCGGGTTATAAAAACTCGCGGTTCCACTCTCATTTTTCACTCAATCAACTGTTCGCTCCCGGGCGCACTTTCCCAAATTCGACACCGTCTGGGCTCTCAGCCAACGACCCAAACTCTCTGCAGGATAGAATTTGCTACTCTTCCCGTTCACAGCGATATTAATTTATTATATTCTAACATTACAGCACCTGTATTGTCAAGATTTCACTGTTGCCCGCAGAAAAAATTATGTTGTAGTAAAGGAATAAAAAAGCGGGAATGAAGGCAATTATATGAAAAATATTTTGTAATCAGCGGTCTTTACTATGACATATACTACCCAAAATTGGGGATAATAAACAGCCTGCGCAGACACACATCTGCGCAGGCGCGTTTTATTCTTCTTTCATTACCTCACGGCGGTAACGGGAGATACCCTTATCAAGCAGCTCCATAGCGCGCTCCAGCTTGTGCTGCTCCAGCACATAGGCAATACGCACCTCATTAATGCCGCTGCCCGGTGTTTCATAGAAGGGCGCACCCGGCGCAAACATTACTGTTTCACCGTTATCGTCAAATTCCTCCAGCAGCCAACGCTGGAACTTGTCCGAGTCATCGATGGGCAGACGCGCCATTACGTAAAACGCGCCCATCGGCTCCTCGACAAGTACGCCGGGAATGCTGCGAAGTCCTTTGATAACCGTATCACGGCGAAGCTTATATTCCTGCTTACACTTTACAAAAAATTGCGGCTCAACGCTGTAAAGCGCCGCTGCGCACATCTGGTCGATAGTAGCAACCGCCAAACGGGACTGGCAGAATTTTAAAATTGCCTGCTGCAGCTCTTTGTTTTTAGTAACTACGCAGCCAATCCGCGCGCCGCATGCGGAAAACCGCTTAGACACAGAATCAATAATGACAAGATTCTCGTCAATATCCTGAAAACCGCCCATTGTAGGAACACCGAAGCTGTCATCATAGCAGAATTCCCGGTAGACTTCATCGGAAATCAGGAACAGGTTATGCTTCTTCGCAATATCGGCAATCATACGCATCTCTTCGCGACTGAGTACCACACCGGTGGGGTTACCCGGATTTGTAATCATAATCGCCCGGGTATTGGGTGTAATCAGCTTTTCAATGCGCTTTTTATCCGCATAGCGATAGCCCTCCTCAGGACCGGTGTGCAATGCGCGAATTACGCCGCCAGCCGCGTGGACAAAGGTGGTGTAGTTCGGATAATAGGGCTCCGGAATAATCACCTCGGTATAAGGGTCCAGAATGGACAGGCAGGTAAACAGGAGCGCCTCACTGCCACCGGTGGTAATAAGAATATCGGAAGGCGCCAGGTCTACGCCCAGCTTCTTATAATACTGCTGAATCTGCTGAATCAGCTCAGGACAGCCGGGAGACTCTGCATATGCCAATGTTGGCTCGCTGAACTGGCGCATTACATCAAAATACGCCTGCGGAGTCTGTATGTCAGGCTGACCGATATTCAGATGATAAATCTCTTTTCCCTGCTTTTTTGCCTCTACTGCAAGAGGGTGAAACTTACGCATAGGAGACGGCTCGCACCGGTTAGCATTCATTGAAATTTTCATATGTACCTCCACATAAACAAAAAAACACCCGCCCCGTACATAGGGGCGAGATCACTCGCGGTACCACCCTAATTCGCCTTGCGGCATCTTAGATGCTCAGTAACGGGAGCGCCCGTTCCGGTCATCCCGGACTGCTTGGAAGTGGCACAAGAAAACATCACACAAGGGGCTTTCACCGTTTCCCCTCTCGCTAAGTGGACGGTTTTCTTTTCTTTTCCGCATAGCTTTTGCTTTTTCTATATTTTATCACAACAAGCTAAAAAGTCAACTCATTTCTTTACCAATGTACGGTTATAACTGTTTGTTATCTTTTTCACCTCAAAGCGCAGCTTCGCAAGAGCAATCAGATTGGGGATTGCCATCAACCCGTTTACAGTCTCCGCAAGCAGCCAGACAGTACCTGTTCCCAGCATAGAACCCGCAATCACAGCTACTGCCTGCAGCAGCACAAAAGGCCGCCAAGCCTTCTGTCCAAACAGATACTGGGCGCACCTTGCTCCATACAAGCCCCAGCCCAGAATTGTGGCTATTGCAAAACAACCCAGAGCAACTGCAATAAAAACCGTTACCCAACGTCCGTATATGGCTGCAAATGCTGCATTTGTTAAATCTACCCCTTGGTCGATTCCGTACGGTATTGGAACACCGCTGCATAAAATCACCAGCGCAGTCATTGTGCAAATTACAATCGTATCGACAAAAACCTCAACAATTCCCATCAGTCCCTGCTCTGCTGGGTGTCCTACATCTGCGCCGGCGTGGGCGATGGCTGCAGTACCCATACCCGCCTCGTTAGTAAAAACGCCCCTGGCTGTGCCTACACGCAGCGCACGGAAGGCAGAGCCAACCGCACCGCCGGTTACTGCCTGGGGAGAAAACGCACCCTGTACAATCGCTCTGAGCGCCTCAGGAATCGCAGATGCTCTGAACGCAAGAACACCCATCCCAAGTAAAATATATAGCAGCGCCGCGAAAGGCACCAAGATCTCTGCAATTTTCCCAATCCGCTTAGCGCCGCCCAGCAGAAGAATCGCAATAAATATCGCAAGTATAATTCCAAGTACCACTTTTCCACCAGCGGAAACCGGTTGACCAAAATTTTCCATTACTGTGTTAATTCCGCCAATTAGCGTATTGATTTGCGTAGCATTACCAACACCAAATGCAGCCACTACGCCAAAAAACGCATATATGCCGGAGAGCCACTTCCATTTGTTTCCCATTGCATTTTCGATAATATACATTGGTCCGCCAACCGTTTCCCTATTTTCGTTTTTTGTCCGGTAGCGAATTGCCAGAACTGCCTCCGCATATTTTGTAATCATACCCAGAATTCCGCTTATCCACATCCAGAATATAGCGCCCGGACCCCCCAACGCGATTGCACCTGCCACACCTGCCAGATTCCCTGTGCCAACCGTAGCAGCAAGCGCAGTACACAGCGCCTGAAAGGGTGTAACTTTGCCGTTTGTTTCCTCCTTTTTCCATAAACGCGAGAAAAACAGTTTTAAAGCCAGCGGTAAATATCGCAGCTGTGCAAATCCGGTGCGAACACTAAAATAGGTACCAACTGCCAAAATTAGAATCAGCGCAGGAGCGCCCCACACGACATTATTTACCCGCTCTAACCACTGCATAGAAAGCCCTCCAAACAAAAAAAGCAGCTTCATTTAGAAGCTGCTTTCGTAAATTATTCCCAGGTCGCCCAAATCTCCGGGCAATAGCCAACTGTAACCTGCTTTCCGTTTCGCACAATAGGTGTACGCATCAGTTCCGGTGCGTCAAACACCTTGTCCTCTTTCGCAATCCTATCCTCCATATAACGCATAAGCGTAATCTCCGGTGAATTGGATTGCCAGTCAATCAAATTGTCAATACCGCCGATGCCACGCAGTACCGCATCAAATTCTTTACCGGACAGGCCATACTGCAGTATATCAACCATCTGGAATTTTATTCGCCGTTCCTTAAAATACCGCTGCGCTTTTTTTGTATCAAGTCGGAGGCCAAGCGGTCTTAGGAAGACAACAGGTCAATCCAACTCCTTGG
>JAZRGQ010000120.1:0-1510 GCA_045644405.1 Faecousia sp. | reverse complement strand
TAATTGTTTGAATAATTTGTCTAGCAAATATACTCAAGAATTTTCGTTGGCTGTTATTTCGATTTCTCGCTTAAACAATCCATTAATTGTCCAAGGTGTTTGTTCGTCTTTGCGTTATTCAATTTACAAGGTACATAAGCTGTCCTCCCAGCGAGCCGTTCATCGGACAGCTTGCCTATGATACCACTCAAAACCCTGTTTGTCAATAGTTTTTTTTAATTTTTTTCGGTTTTTTATTTTGGTCAAAAATGCCCCCTCTTCAGGGCGGTTTTTCTGTGGATTTTTCCTGTATTTACCAGCCTTTCCGCTGGGAAATATTGCTGCTGATGTCGGTCAGCGCGTCTGCCGCGTCCATAACGCTTTCCTCTCTGGCTGCCAGGTCGCCCAGGCTGACCATTCCGCACAGGTTACCGTTCTCCGTTACCGGCAGGCGGCGCACCTGACTGCGCCCCATCAAGTGGGCTGCTACCCCCACTTCCATATCCGGCTTTACGGACAGCACCTGATTGGTCATTACCTGCCGCACTCTGGTGCTGGCGGGCTGCAGATTGGCGGCAAGGCAGCGGGTTACCAAATCCCTGTCTGTTACCAGACCGCACAAGGTGCCGTCAGTTTCGCATACCGGCAGCACGCCAATGTTATACTGCGAAAGCGTTCTTGCTGCCACCTCCACTGTTTCCTCCGGATTGATTCTTACCACCGGACTGGTCATTACTTCCCGAATTTTCATAGTTTCCCTCCTTTTGTCAGAAAGTATTTACCAAACCGGCAGAAATTATACACCCAAAAAAAGAAAGACCGCCCTGTCTCAGGCGGTCTTTCCGTATGATACATTATATTATAATTAGAACGCGCACTTTTCGGCAATATATGCCTTCAGCTCGGAAACAGGGATACGCACCTGCTCCATAGTGTCGCGGTCGCGGACAGTAACACAGTTATCTGCGGGGGTGTTCTCGTCGCCCACTGTCTGGAAGTCCACGGTGATGCACAGGGGAGTGCCGATTTCGTCCTGACGGCGGTAACGCTTGCCGATAGAGCCGGCATCGTCAAAGTCCATCATAAAGTCCTTACGCAGCTCGGCGTAGATTTCCTCTGCCTTGGGGCTGAGCTTCTTGGAAAGGGGTAGCACAGCAGCCTTGAAAGGCGCCAGTGCAGGGTGCAGGTGCAGCACGGTACGCACATCGTCCTTGCCGTTCTTATCCTGTCCTACCACTTCTTCGTCATAAGCCTCGCACAGGAACGCCAGCGCTACACGGTCGCAGCCCAGAGAGGGCTCGATAACATAGGGAATGTAGTGCTCGTTTGCTTCCTGATCGTAGTACTCCAGTGTCTTGCCGGAAGCTTCCTGATGACGGCCTAGGTCGTAGTCGGTACGGTCAGCAATGCCCCACAGCTCGCCCCAGCCGTTGCCAAAGGGGAACTGATACTCAATATCGGTGGTTGCGCGGGAATAGAATGCCAGTTCTGCCGGATCGTGATCACGCAGACGCAGACTTTCTTCCTTGAT
>JAZRGQ010000119.1:0-3792 GCA_045644405.1 Faecousia sp. | reverse complement strand
CGTCCAGCTTGAAACGGCGGTGAATAGCGCCGAAATCCGTAACAAAATAAGCAATCTTTCGGGTAAAGCCGGTGCGGGGAATCACCGCTACCGTCAGTCCGTTTTCAAGGGTATCCCAGTAAGCCTTTTCCCCAAGCAGAGGGTAGTCGCGAAGTTCCATTATACCGCCCCCCTTAAGAAATAAACGGTGTGCTTTTGCAGGGTTTGCGCGGCTTGCGCCACCTGCTGCGCCGTTACCTGCTCCACCTGAAACAGGTATTGCTGCGGCGTTCTGTCCAGACCGCTGCAGGCAGCGGTGGAATAATAGTTTTCAACCGCAGCCGGCGAATCGTTTACACTTTGCAGCTGGCTTGCCAGCTCTTTTTTTGCCGAAAGCAGTTCTTCTTCGGTAAAATCGCCCTGACACAGGGCTTCCAGCTGCCGGTCAATCTCCTGACAGACCTGATTTTCCTTATCAAAGGAAATGCCGGCGCAGACCGTAACAATGCCCTTGCTGCCATAGTAGCCGGAGCCAATATCGTAGCACAGATTCAGCTTTTCTCTGGCGTTGAGAAACAGCTTGCTGGACATACCGCCGCCAAACATAACATTTGCCACCTGCATTGCCGCGAAGCGGCTGTCCCGCAGGGTGATTTCCGAGGTGTAGCCGACGCACAGCTTGCCCTGCGCCACTTCCATCTGCTCCTGCTTGTAGCCGGCGGGAGGATCGGAAAAACCGGTCTGAGGCGGCAGCGCCACCGGTTGCCGCTGCAAACCGGCAAAGACAGGGCGCAGCAGTTCTGCCACCTGCTCCGGTTGGGCAGCGCCTACGTAGAAAAGGTTGACAGGGCTTTCCTGCAGCACCTTTTTATAATGCTGCCACAGGCTTTTCGCGGTAATGGCGGCAATGTCCTGCGTTTCACCCAGGCGGGAAAGACCAAAGGCGTCAGTTGCGCACATATGCCGCAGCAGCTGGGCGTTGGCATAGGCGCGCTTATCGTTGCGCTGGGATTCAACGGTGCTGATGAGATTTTTCTTTTCGCTTTCCAGATAATCGGCGCGGAACACACCCTGCTGTGTAGCGGGATTTAATAAAAGCTGCCGGATAAAGTCCAGCATAGGCGCAAGAATGGTGTCCTGCTCCAATGTGTAGCGGTCCTGCAGAAAGCTGCAGTACAGGCCGGTGGTTTGGTAATCGCCTACACGGCGCACCAGAGCGCCGGCAGAAGCGCCGTACAGATTGTCAAGATGCAGTGTAATTTTCTGCAAATCGGGATACTGTTCGGTGCCACGCAGCAATACGGCGGGCAACAGGGCGTTGTACGCCGCTTCCTGGCGGCACAAAGGCCGTATGAACTGGACACTCAGACAATTTTGCTTAAAACGGGTATCTGTGATACACCGCAGAGTAATTTGAGGAAACAGGGATATGGTTGCGACCATAGGATTCTCCTTTACTTTCGGGTTTCTGCGCCTATTATATACCAGTTTTCCCAAAATAGAAAGCATTACCGGAAAAAATTATAGGAAGAGGTTGTTATTTTTCCTACTTTGCGATAGAATAGAGAAAACTAACTGAAGGAGAATACTATGGTCTGGCAGGAAATCACCATCGATACCGCACCCGGCGGAATAGAGGAGCTGGCAGCAGCATTGACTGCCGGCGGATTTGCCGATTTTGTTTTGGAAGACCAGGCGGAGTTTGAGGAATTTTTAGAAGAAAACCGGGCGTACTGGGATTATATCGACGAGGAATTGCAGGCGCAGATGCAAGGCGTTTCCCGCATCAAGCTGTATCTGGAAGAAGCGGATACCCAGACTCTGCAAAAGCTGAAGCAGCTGGTGGCGGCGCTAAAGGAAGAAAAAGCGGGCAAGCTGGGGTCGCTGAACATCACGTGTACACCCTTGCCGGACGTGGACTGGCTGGAAAGCTGGAAAGAGAATTATCCGCCCCAGCCGGTGGGAAAATCTCTGCTGGTACTGCCCTACTGGCTGGCAGATACGGATACCGGCGGTCGCCTGCCGGTGATACTGGACCCGGGCCTGACCTTTGGCACCGGCGCCCACCCCTCCACACAAATGGTGATGGAGGTTATGGAGGAAGCCTTACCTGCCGGCGCCAGCTGTCTGGATTTGGGCAGCGGCAGCGGTATTTTATCCATCTGCGCCCTGCGGCTGGGCGCCAAAAGCGCCATCGGCGTGGATATTGACCCGAAGGCGCAGGATATTGCCCTTGCCAACGCCGCCTACAATGGCTTTACGCCGCCCCGTTTCACCGCCCTGACCGGCAACGTAACCCAGGATAAAAAGCAAATGGCGCTTTTGGGGCAAAGCCGGTACGATATGGTGTTTGTGAATATTGTGGCAGATGTGATTATCGGACTTTCACCGGCGCTGCCCCAATTTCTGGACGCAGACAGCCTGCTGGTATGCTCCGGTATTCTGGATACCCGTCTTGAGGAAGTGATTGCTGCCCTGGAGCAGACCGGTTTAACGGTTACTCAGGTACGCGCAAAAGAAGAATGGCGCTGCGTATGCGCCAAAAGGAGAATATAAATGACCATTCCCTACCGTACCCGTAGAATTATACGGCGTGTCATTGTAACTGTGCTGGTGCTGACGCTGGTGGCAACACTGGTCTGGGGCTGCTGGCTGCTCTGGCTGCACAAATATGTTTACTTCCGCGCCGGTGAGGGCGCGGTGCTGGACTTTGAGCTGGGTCCCATCGCTGCCGACGGACAGCCGGCTGTGCCGCCACCGGAGGACGAAACCGTTTCTATTTATTATAATGAAGGCGATCAGGCGGTGAACGTCAGCAGAGAGCTGCAGCAGATTATCGGATACTACATTGAGCCGGACGCGCTGCAGGATATGGCAACAGTCCGCAGCCAGCTGCAGGCGCTGCCCTCTGATACGCCGGTAATGGTAGACGTGAAGGATATTTACGGCAATTTCTATTATTCCTCCACCGTTTCCACCAGCCGGGCAGGCAACGTTGACCCCAAGGCGATGGACGAGCTGATTGCCTACCTTAAGAAAAGCGGCACATATACCATTGCCCGTGTGCCGGCGCTGCGGGATAAGGCATACGGTCTTGCCCACGATGAAGACGGCGTGTTCCACAGCAGCCGCGGCTATTTATGGATGGACGACGCAGGCTGTTACTGGCTCAACCCTACCCGGGAAGGTACAATCACATACCTGACCCAAACCGTCAGCGAGCTGAAGAGCCTGGGCTTTGACGAAGTGGTATTTTCTGATTTCCAGTTCCCCGAAACCGACAATATCTATTTTGACGGGGAGCAGCAGCAGGCAATCGCAACAGCGGCGCAGACGTTGGTTACCACCTGCGCCACAGAGTCCTTTGCCCTGTCTTTTGTAGCAGACGCGGACTTCCCCCGTCCCGAGGGCAGAAGCCGTCTGTACGTGGAAAATGCCACCGCCACCGAGGCAGCGGCAATCGCCAAAGATTCGGGGATTGCCGATACGGCAATCAATCTGGTGTTCCTGACAGAAAACCACGATACCCGCTTTGACGTATACAGTGTGCTGCGTCCTCTTTCTGCCGCCCACTAACACAAAAAAGAAAATTCCCCCAGGCCGTTAAGGCTTGGGGGTTTTGTGTAAGGCAAAACAGCTGTTGGAGAAAAATACAAAAATATGGAATTTTTCTAAACTTTTTCTTGCAATTTCGCACTAAAAGCAGTATACTCAACCCAGAAAATCTTTGCAGAATATTGCGTAGCGATTTTCTCGAAATTTTAATATTGGAGGACATAAAATGAATCTGATCTACGGCATTAAAGACAAGCC
>JAZRGQ010000118.1:0-11888 GCA_045644405.1 Faecousia sp. | reverse complement strand
CGCAAAGGTACAGGTGGAGTAAACCAGTCTGCCGCCGGGGCGCACCAACTTTGCGCCTGCATCTAAAATTTCACTCTGACGCCGGGCGCACATCTGCACAGTTTCCGGACTCCAGTCCGTTACCGCCGCCTCCTCCTTGCGGAACATTCCCTCTCCGGAGCAAGGCGCGTCAATCAGCACTCTGTCGAAAAATTCAGGGAATTTTTCCGACAGCTGGGCAGGCGCAGCGTTGGTTACCAGCGCATTGGCAACCCCCATTCGCTCTATATTGCGGCTTAGGATTTTTGCCCGGGTAGGGTGAATCTCATTGGCGAGCAAAAGGCCCTTTCCAGCCAGCCGTCCGGCAATCTGGGTAGACTTACCGCCGGGCGCGGCGCATAAATCGCAGATTTTTTCGCCGGGCTTAGGGTCCAGCAGCGCCACCGCAGACATAGCGCTCGCTTCCTGTAGATAATATACGCCTGCCTCGTGATAGGGGTGCAAACCGGGCCGGCTGCTTGCGTCATAGTAGTAGCCCATTGGCTCCCAGGGTACGGCATCTTCCATAAAGGGCAGCTGAGGCAGCTGTCCTTTCAGCGGATTCAACCGCAACGCCACTGCCCGCGGCCGTTCCAACGCGGATAAAAAATCCGGATACGCCTGACCCAGCTGTTTCTTAACTCTTTCTAAAAACATCTGTGGCAGCATATCCGTACCTCTTTTCCTGTTTTTTTCAGTATACCACAAAGTAAGCGCGTGCGCAACCGCCGCGGCAAAAAAACAGCCCTGACCGGACAGTCAGGGCTGTTAAGGTTATGACTTATTTTGTCTTCTTGGAAGCCACATAATTCTTAATCTGGGGTCCCAGAATCTGAATCATAATCGCAACCAGCAGGATCAGACCCTTGATAGAGTCGTTGATCAGAGAGGACTTGATTTCCAGCGCAACGATGATCTTATCAATCAGAGTGTAAGACATAGCGCCGAAGATAACACCAATCAGTCTGCCCTTACCACCGGACATAGAGATGCCGCCCAGCACAACTGCCGCAATCGCGTACATTTCGTTGTTAAGACCGGTAGTGGCAGGGTCAACCTTCGCCTTATCGCACAGCCACAGCGCTGCAGCGATACCGCACAGCAAGCCGGTAACTGTAAATACGGAAACCCGTGTCCACTCCACGTTGATACCGGCGATGTGGGCTGCCTTTGCGTTGGAGCCAACAGCGAAGAGCCGCTTGCCGTACTTGGTGGAAGTGGTGATGTAGATAAGGATAACGCCAATCAGAATGAAAATCAAACCCAGAATGGGCAGCTTCAGGCTGCCGTCAAACAGGCGCAGCTGACCGAACTTATACATTAATTCGCGGATACCTTCGCCGGACTCTGCTCTGTTCATTGCGTAAGTATTTGCCGCCTCACCGCGCAGCGCCTGGGTGGTGATGGCGTCCGTTGCGGAATACTTGGCAACACTACGGAAAATCAAAGAGGTTGCCAGTGTAACGATAAACGCGGGAAGCTTAACCTTACCGATGAGAATGCCGTTAAAGAAGCCCAGCAAAGTGCCACCCAGCAGGCAGAACAGAACTGTCAGCAGAACGCCCAGCCCAGCGGAAACGCCTTTTGCAGCGAGGAAGTTGGCAAATACACAGCCAAAGCTCGCCACGCAGCACAAAACAGCGCCCACAGACAGGTCAATATCACCGGTGATGATAATCAGCGCCATACCGTAGCTAAGGATACCGGCAATGGTTGCGTGCTTAAGAATATTGGTTACCGCGGTAACAGTCAGGCCGTCGGACCGCAGGTAGTAGAACAGGAACAGCGCAGCAAAAATCAGCACATAAGCGTACTGTCCCAGATTCAGAGACTTTTTGCTCTTGAGTAATGTATTTTGGCTCATTTTATTTCTCCTCCACTGCTTGGATTGCGTTGGTGGCGTAGAGCATCACCGTATGTTCGGAGATTTCGTCGTGATCCAGCATCTTGACGATCTCACCGGAATAGAATACCGCACACCGGTCAGCCACACGCATAATCTCCGGAATCTCCTGAGAGTTGATCACGATGGTCTTGCCCTCTTCCGCAAGCTGCAGAATCAGCTTATAGATCTCTGCCTTGGCGCCCACGTCAATACCCTGTGTGGGGTTATCCAGCAGCAGGATATCTGCCTCTGTATTCAGCCAGCGGGCGAAGAACACCTTCTGCTGATTACCGCCGGACAAGGAAATAACCAGATCATTCTCGGAGTTGGCTTTAATGCCCAGCCGTTCCTTTTGCACAGCGTACTTGGCGCATTCCTTCCGCTTGTTGATAACCGGCTTGTTTCCGGAGAGGGTATGCTCGGAAATATACATATTCTCCAGCAGGGACATATCGGGAAGAACAGAGTTTTCCTTGCGGTTTGCGGGCAGGAAAGCAATCTTGTTCTTCATCGCCTTGTGAATGGTGTTATGCTTGAAGAGTTTGCCGTCCATAGTGATAGTGCCGGAGAATGCGGGCAGCTCGCCGAACACGCACTGCAGCACCTCACTGGCGCCGGCACCCTGCAGACCGGTGAACGCCAGAATCTCGCCCTTGCGGACAGACAGCTCCACATTCTTGAACCCCTTACCGGAAAGTCCCTTCAGTTCCAGAATCGGCGCACCCAGTTCGCGGGACTTATACACATCACCGCCGGAGAAAGCGTCGCCGACCATAACAGAGGTTACTGCCTCGGGATCTGTGTCTGCAATATTGCCGGACTCGATAAACTCGCCGTTACGCAAAACTGTGTAGCGGTCTGCAATACGGAAAATCTCCGGCATTTTATGAGAAATGAAGATGAAGGCCTTCCCCTCATTCTTCAAATTTTCTACAATTTTAAACAGATGGTCAATCTCCTCATTGCTGAGCGCCGTGGTAGGCTCGTCCAGAATCAGCAATTTTGCATCGAAGAAGATTGCCTTTGCAATTTCTAGCGTCTGCTTTTCGCTGGCGCTGAGGTTTTCCACCGGTGCGACGGGGTCAATTTCCACGCCCAGTTTCTGGAAAACTTCCTCACATTTTTGAATCATTTCCTTTTTCTTCAAGCTTCCGAGTTTTGTCTTCAGCTCTTTATTAAAGAAAATGTTCTCATAAACACGCAGGTCGTTGAATAAATTCAGCTCCTGGTGCACAAAAGCAATACCGCATTGCTCGCTATCACGAATGGAGCAATTGGTAATATCTTTTCCATCAAAAATAACGGTGCCTTCATCCAAACGGTGAACACCGGTAAGGATATTCATAAGGGTAGACTTACCAGCACCGTTTTCGCCCAGCAGCGCATGCACTTCACCGGGACTTATGGTAAGATCTACGCCCTTCAAAACAGGGACTCCCACAAAAGATTTGTGGATATTTTTCATTTCCAGTATATCCATATCATCTCTCCGAATAGGGGGAGATGGTACCCCGCAAGCGGGGTACCACCTCGGTAAATTTAGAAGTAGATAGCTTCAGATAATCGCTTATTCGAAGCCCTTGTAGTTAGCAACATTGTCCTTGTGGACCTGCTCAGCGGACTGAGTGTTGTCCTGCAGAACTTCTGCGCCGTCGAAGTAGTCAACCATAGCCTGGATGGTAACCTGGATCATTGCGGGAGGATAAGTAACGGACATAACGCCGCCGAACTTCTCAGCATTGGGATATGCGCTGAAGTCGCCGCCGATGACGTTGTACAGAGCCTGAGCGCCGCCACAGCCAGTGATGAAGGGAGCGCCTTCCAGGAAGGTAGCCTTGGTTGCATCGTCGATGGAGGAACCTTCAACTGCGTCGAAGATGCCGCAGGTCAGGCCGTCGTCCCAAGAAGCGATGAACTTGGTCTCAGCGTTCTTAGCGTCGGACAGGTAGTTCTCGAACCAAGTCTGAGCGTTAGCGGGGTTCCAACCGGTGGGGCCGGAGTAGGAAACGGAATCCAGGGAAGTCCAGGGAGTCTCGATCTTAGCGCCAGCGTACTCAACAGCGCCGGTCAGGTAATCGTTGAAGCCCTTGGTACGGTCGGTGTCAGCGGAGGAGCCGTCGCCCTCGATAACTGCAACCAGATCGCCTTCCTTCAGGCCGTTGGCTACCAGCCAAGCAGCAGCAGCAGCGCCGATCTCGATGTTGTCATACTTAACATTGGAGATAGCAGCGCCAGCAACGCCGGGGATGATGCGGTCAGCAGCGGTGTAGGGGATGCCTGCATCGATCAGCTGCTGGATAGCACCTTCTACGTCGTTACCAGCGGGCAGCATAGCAACACCAACGGTGCCTTCTTCGTGCTCTTTAGCGATGATGTCTTCAATCAGCTTGGTCTGATCGTCAGCAGTTGCGAAGGTCTGCATGATGACTTCGTACTTGCCTTCTGCGTTCAGAGCCTCAACCTTTTCCTGAGCGGCAACACCGATAGCGCCGGTCCAGCCGTGGTCGGGAGAAGGAGTCAGAACGTAGATAGTCTTCTTAGCTTCGTCGGTGCCAACGGTGTCGTCAGCAACGTCCTGGGAAGCGGGGGGAGTGCTCTCATTGTCAGCAGCGGGTGCGCAGGCTACCAGACCCAGTACCATAACCAGAGCCAGCAGCAAAGCAATCAGTTTTTTCATTGTCTTTCCTCCTAAAATTTGTGTTTTATATTGATAATCGTCTTTAGGCGATGATCAACCGTAGTTGCTCATGTCGTCGAATGCGAAAGCAGAGGGGTTGAAGTTGTACTTCTTGATGTACTCGCAAGCCTCTGTTGCGCCGTAGACACGGTCCATACCGGAGTCTTCCCACTCGATGGAGACGGGGCCATTGTAGTCGCCCTGATTCAGCTCACGGCAGATAGCGTCGAAGTCCACGTCGCCGTGTCCCAGGGAAACGAAGTTCCAGCCGCGGCGGGTGTTGCCGAAGGCGATGTGAGAGCCGAGAACGCCGTTACGGCCGTCAAAGTTCAGCTTCACGTCCTTAGCGTGTACGTGGTAAACGCGATCGATGAAGTCGCGGCAGAAAACAGCGGGATCCATACCCTGCCACAGCAGGTGGCTGGGGTCGAAGTTGATGCCCAGAGTGGGACGGTAATCGAAGGTCTCCAGCAGCTTCTTGGTGGTCCAGTAGTCGAAAGCGATTTCGGTGGGGTGGACTTCCAGAGCCAGCTTTACGCCGCAAGCATCATACTCATCAAAGATGGGGCTCCACAGCTCCTTGGTGCGCTGGTATGCAGCCTCGACCATCTCGTCGCTGGTCTGGGGGAAGGAGTACCACATTTTCCAGATGGGAGAGCCCATAAAGAAGGTAACAACCTTAACGCCCATAGCCTTGGCAGCGTGAGCAGTGTACTTCATCTGAGCAATGCCCCACTCCTGAATTGCCTTGGGGTTGCCTGCCAGCTCTGCGGGAGCAAAGCCGTCCAGACGGGAGTCATATGCGCCGGGCTCGGTGTCCAGCACGCACTGACCTGCCAGGTGATGAGACATGGACCAGCAGCCCAGGCCGTACTTAGCCAGAGTAGCCTTAATGCCTTCTACGTATGCAGGATCCTTGGCAGCGCGCTCTACGTCGATATGCGCAGCGGACAGTTCCAGGCCCTCAAAGCCGGCCTTCTTCGCCATCTGGCACAGATCCTCCAGAGGCATATCGCCAAACTGAATGGTAAACAGGGTAATAGGTCTAGTAGCCATAATATTTTCCTCCTAGATGAAATATGTTGTAATTTACAGATCGACCCAAACGTTGCCCGCAGCATTGGACTTCAGGCAAGCGTGTACGAACTTAATGCCCTCAGCGCCGTCGTGTACGGTGGGGAAGTCGATCATATCAGCAGTAAAGGTGCCTTCCTTCTTTGCATTGATGCAGTTGATGAAGGACTTGTAGAGGTTGCCCATAGACTCCAGCCAGCCCTCGGTATGACCGGAAGGCAGACGGCCGTAACCGGCTGCGAACTCTTCGATGCCGGCAGTGCCGCGGAACAGATCTACGAAGGTGCCGTCGTACTGCACCATAGTAACCTTCTCGCAGTTCTCCTGCTCCCACAGAATGGAACCCTTCTCACCGTAAATGCGGACACGCAGGTCATTCTTGTGGCCGATGGCAAACTGGCTGGTCCAGTAGCAGCCGGTAGCGCCGCCTTCGTACTCAACCATAACTACGTCGTTGTCGTCCAGAACACGGCCGGGAACTACAACATCCATCTTTGCCAGAACCTTCTTAATCTTCAAACCGGTCATTGTTGCAACCGCGTTTTCAACGTGGGTACCCAGGTCGCCCAGGCAGTTAACGCCGCCGGACTGCTCGGGGTCGCAGCGCCACTCGCCCTGCTTGCCGCCCCACTCGCCTTCGTATGCCAGCCAGCCCTGGGGATACTCAGCCATAACGGTGCGGATCTTGCCCAGCTTGCCCTCAGCGATGAACTTCTTGATGTGCTTTGCGGTAACGTGACCCATATATGTATAGGTAACCAGGAACAGCAGACCCTTTTCGTCAGCCAGCTTAACCAGCTCTTCAGCCTGCTCAACAGTCAGACACAGAGGCTTATCACAGGAAACGTTAATACCGGCTTCCAGGAATGCCTTACATACAGGATAGTGGCTTACGTTGGGGGTAACAACCACTACAAAATCAATGCCGTCAGCGCGGGCAGCTTCTGCCTTTGCCATTTCCTCGTAGCTTGCATAGCAGCGATCTGCTGCAACGCCCAGCTCAGCGCCGGTCTGCTGGCACTTTTCCTGTGTACGGGAGAAGCAGCCTGCAACCAGAGTTGCCATTGCGTCGATATTGATGGACTTTCTGTGTGCATCACCGATAAAGGAACCGGGGCCGCCGCCGACCATACCGTAATTCAGTTTTTTCATTCTTGTAATTCCCCTTTCTTTTCCGATCTTTAAGCAGCCGCGACCGCCTAAGTAATCATCACAAATATTATACCTGTATGAAATTCCAATGTCAATGCTTGTGCCATTTGCATTTGCTCCAAACTTTTTGTGAAAAAATTGTATAAATCGACAACTAAAAATAGGGCAAAATCGTTTTCGTTTGTTGTAAACTGCAAATCCACCTTGTTCACCAATGTCGACTCTACCGGTTTCGCCTCACTTTTTTGCATATTTATTCTCTATTTTGTGTATATTTTCTTGCTTTTGTGCCTGAGTTTCGCCGCTTTTCGGTCAAAAAAGGGCTGTTGCAAAGCTTTGCAACAGCCCAAAAAACGTGGATTTATCTATATTCTGCGGATATGCGGCAAGCGCTTATTGCCTGCTTAAAACCCGCCGGCGGTTATTCGGAATATGAGCATTTTTTCCAATTATTCATCCGCCTGTTCTTTTTTGCGGCAAGCGTATTACGCCTCCAGATTGATTCCAGTCTGCTTGTTGAATACGTGGCAGTTATGTCCGCCGAAATCAAATTTCACCGCGGTGCCGGACTTCAGTTCAGCCACCTCTGCCTCACTCATATTCATAGTGGAAACCACCGCTACCACATCCTGTCCGTAGGCGTTCATATGCAGGTGGACAGAAGAGCCCATCAGCTCGTGCACATCTACCTGACCGTCAACACCGGTATCACCCAGTGTAATGTGCTCAGGACGCACACCCAGGGTGATTTCCTGCTCCTGCACATTGTTGGCTGCCAGCGCTGCCTGCTTTTCTTCAGACAGTGTTACGGTATGTCCGTGGAATTCCACCGCGTACTTATCCGCCGCCTTAACCAGCTTAGCATCAAAGAAGTTCATCTGGGGAGATCCGATAAAGCCGGCAACAAACAGATTGTAGGGGTGATTAAACACTTCCTGGGGTGTGCCGATCTGCTGAATGAAGCCGTCCTTCATAATCACAATCCGGTCGCCCAGGGTCATAGCCTCGGTCTGGTCGTGGGTAACGTAAATAAAGGTGGTGTTGATTCTCTGGCGCAGCTTGATAATCTCCGCACGCATCTGGTTACGCAGCTTGGCGTCCAGATTGGAAAGGGGTTCGTCCATCAGCATAACCTGCGGGTCGCGGACGATAGCGCGGCCGATTGCCACACGCTGACGCTGACCGCCGGACAGAGCCTTGGGCTTGCGGTTCAGATACTGGGTGATGTCCAGAATTTCCGCAGCCTCCTGCACCTTCTTGTCAATTTCGTCTTTGGGCATCTTGCGCAGCTTCAGCGCAAATGCCAGATTTTCGTACACCGTCATATGGGGGTACAGCGCATAATTCTGGAAGACCATTGCGATGTCCCGGTCCTTGGGGGCTACATCGTTGACCAGCTTATCGCCAACGTACAGCTCGCCCTCGGTAATCTCCTCCAGACCAGCCACCATACGCAAGGTAGTGGATTTGCCGCAGCCGGACGGACCGACCAGAACAATAAATTCCTTGTCGGCAATCTCCAGATTGAAGGACTGCACTGCCACAACACCCTGATCGGTGATCTGCAGATTAACCTTCTTCTGCTCTACTTCCTCGCCTTTTTTTGCCTTCTTCTTTTTGGTTTCTTCGCTGTGGGGGTAGATTTTCTTGACGTTTCTAAGGGATACTGTTGCCATAACTTTTCAACTCTAAGTGTACCGAGCCTTTCGCGTACACCCTCACGTTCCGGAAAGTAAAATTCCGGCCGTATTACGACAGGTCTCCACACTGTCGCACCGCGAGTCAAGCGGGGTTTTCCTCCTTTATTTCACATAGGACACCTATTTTGTGGAGTAGATGCCATATGCTGGAATACAAGGTATTTATTTTCACCAAATGCGCTGCGCATTTGGTGTCTGCAATCAGTATACTATATTTTTTCGAAAATAGCAACACATTTCAAGCGCACGCCTTCCATGGCCTGTTTTTCCATACCAAATCACGTTTGCCGATTGCGCTTTTTGGCTTTTGGTGGTATACTTATTTTGCTCTACCGGAGGTTTATCTCTCCCACTAAACCACCGGTAGGTGTTTTTCGCTGTCCTGATTTTTTATACTAAAAGCGAAAGGAGAAATCGTATGGACCAGATAAAAATCGGAAAATTCATCGCCATGTGCAGAAAAGAGCAAGCTTTAACCCAGCTGCAGCTGGCAGAAAAGCTGGGCATCACTGACAAGGCAATCTCCAAATGGGAACGGGGCATCGCAATGCCCGATACTTCGATTATGCTTACTCTATGCGACATTCTCAAAATCAACGTAAATGAACTGTTAAGCGGGGAGAAAATCAGTATGGAAAACACCAATCAGAAAAACGAACAGCTTATGCTGGATATGGCAAAAGAAGTTGCGCAGAAGAATAAAACAATCTGGAGCGCTATGTGGATTATTATGGCTGTAAGCATCGTCGGCTTGCTTGCAGGTCTTGCGCTGGTGGCATTTTTTGTACCCGAGGGCGTGTGGCAGCTTGTTGCAATCCTTAGTCTTTGTGTTGTGTTTTTGATACCGTGCTTCTATGCATTAAAGCTGGAAGTCAGTGTAGGCGCTTACAAGTGTAAAAATTGCGGCCACGAAATTGTACCCACCTATTTGCAGGCTTTGAACGCAATGCATATGGGAACAACCCGCTACCTCAAATGCCCCAAGTGCGGCAAGCGCACCTGGTGCAAAAAGGTATTGAAGAAGTAAATTCCAATTTCTCGGCCAGTTCAATAAGGATATAAAAACACCCTATGACGTTTCGTCATAGGGTGTTTTTTGTTAGTCCAACGGCTTCATTGTGGGGATTTCAAAGGTGATAGTGTTATCCGCTTATTTATCCTGCCTTTTCCTGACTCCGTTAATCCAAAGTGTTTTCATTGCCAAACTTAACCTGTCATAAAACAGTATAACTTTATTCCATTTGTCGTAAAGTCTGTCGTAAGAATATGAAGGAGTTTACATTGTCCAGAAAAGGAATACATATTATTTAAGCCGAGTAATTACTGTTTTTTCATCTGTCGCAGGAACAACAAAACAGCTAACACGAGCAGAACAGTAGCATATCCAAGCACCCACCAAAGATGAGGGAAAATCCCTGCAAAATTCCCTGCAAGTACAGCCCGCTCCATCTCTACTGCGTGTACAAACGGAAGTGCATATGCAATCTTCTTAAAGGTACCTCCCACAAGGTCAAGATCAAACCAAACGCCCGACAACCACGCTGAAAGGTTGGTTAACAACGCACCGCAAATGCCACCGACCTGCTTATCGGTAAGCGCGCTTCCGCAAAGGAGTCCTAACGCAATGTAGAGGATGGAAATGGGAATGATAAATACCACTGCATATAAAATGTTAACTGTAATATCAAGCCCGAGAAAAATGGCGGCAATACAGCAAATAACACATTGACCAATAGAAATTGGAACAATAGGCAGTGTGTAACCTAAAATGAAATCCAGCGCAGTCAATGGCGTTGTATATAAACGCTGCAATAGCGAGCTAGCTCTGTCTTTTGCGATAATGGTTGCCGAAAATAGAGTCATAAATGCCAATCCGAAAACCGTTATACCCGGAGTTAAATGCTGTATTTCAAACAACTTTACGGGGATATTTGCTTGTATGGCACTTAACAATAAAATCAAAACAAGGGGAAAGCCGAGTCCAAAGATAAGTGTCAGCGGATCTCGTATTATTTCTTTCGTATTTCTGTTTGCAAAAGTGAGCATTCTCATTTTGCCACCCCCTTAACGATACGAATAAATGCTTGCTCGAAAATATCTGATCCCGCTGTTTTCTTAATCTTGTCAGCGGTATCACAAACAAGGAGCTTGCCGTCTTTCATAATAGCGATACGGTCAGACAGGGCTTCTGCTTCTTCCATATAGTGCGTTGTCATAATAATGGTAACCTTCCCTTTAAGGGAACGTATCAAATCCCACAAATCGCTTCGTGCAAGCACATCAAGACCAAGCGTAGGTTCGTCAAGGAACAATATCTCCGGTTCGCTGATCAGCGCCATAGCAATACTCAGTCTTCGCTGCCAGCCACCGGACAGCTTACCTGCCTTTTTCTTGCTAACAGATTCCAATCCGAGTAGTTCAGTAAGCTCTGTAATTTTCACATTTTGCTTGTCCTTTGTAAAACTGTGAATACCGCACATCAGTTCAAGGTTCTCCCGAACCGAAAGGCTGCGCGCAACAGCAGTTTCCTGCGGAGAAACAGCTATTAGCGATTTCACAGCGTTAGTATCTTTGCAAATGCTTTTCCCATTAAGAAAAGCGTCTCCGCTTGTAGGTTGTGTAAGACAGGACAGCATTTTTATAGTGGTTGTTTTGCCAGCACCGTTTACACCCAACAAAGAAAATATCTCTCCTTTTTCAACCTGCAAATTTAATTGGTCTACTGCAATTGTACCCTTATACCGTTTGGTTAGATTAACTGTCCTTATTACATACATACACTTCTTCCTTTCCGTGGATAGGTTTACTGAATTATAGCATTTCCATTATAAAAAATCTCGTTCTTTATTTATTCGGTTCTATTTCTCATGTAAGCGGTAATCCTGTGAGTACATTATTTCGTTTTTCTTGCTATACAAAAAAGCATTAACCGTGATCGGCTAATGCTTACGAAGGCTATATTTGTGACAGCATTTTGTCATAAGGATCAAAGATTGTTTACGAAGTCATTTGTCGTAAACAGCATTTTTGAACAATAATTTGGATTAACAAAACGCCGCAAACGCTGTCAAATAAGCGTTTGCGGCTTAATTTTACTCTGAGAGGGGTTTCATTGTGGGGAAATGTTTTGAAGCCTTATCATATCGCATCATATTCGCTCATATCCGTCTTTTTGCTGTATTTCCCCTTTGTCATATCGTATCATATTGCATCAAGGAGATAGCAAACTTTGTTGTCAACTTATTGTCATTGCAGGATTTTGTTGTCAGACCTACGCACTGAGAACCCCCCTTAGAATATAACCAGTTTTGACAGGTTTTCAAAGGTTTGTTGCTTCTTGCGTTCTGTGGCTTCGGCATACACGTCCATCGTCGTTTCAATA
>JAZRGQ010000117.1:0-5693 GCA_045644405.1 Faecousia sp. | reverse complement strand
CATCAAACACCTTGATAAATTCGCCGCCGATGATTTTGCGCTTCTGCTCAGGGTCGCTGACGCCTGCCAGCAAATCCAGGAACCGGTCGGTGGCGTCCACATAAATCAGATTGGCGTCCAGCTCCTCGCCGAATACCTTGATAACATCTTCACTTTCGCCTTTACGCATCAGGCCGTGGTTCACGTGGACACAGACCAGCTGCTTGCCGATTGCCTTAATCAGCAGCGCTGCAACCACAGAAGAATCCACGCCGCCGGAAAGCGCCAGCAGCACCTTCTTATCGCCTACCTGCTGCCGGACAGCCTCCACCTGCTGGGCAATAAACACATCTGCCAGCGCCTTGGTAGTAATACGTTCCATTGTCGCCGGACGAACATTTCCAGACATAAATACCCCTCCAAAGATTCAAAATATAACCTTATTATACTACATTTTTCGCCACTTGCAAGAAAAAAATGTGTCCGTAGAACAGCTGTTTTTTGTGAAATTTGTAAAAGCAAACCGGGTTGCGGTGCGCGATTGCAGCGCGCTGCAAAATTTTGGTTTCTTAAGCAGATTTTTTCATAGACAAACGGAACGGCGCGGTGTATAATATTTTCCGTGGGGTAATGCCCTAATGCTGACAGGAGTGTGATTTTTTATGAAATTAATCATCAAAAACGACTATGAAGCAATGTGCCAGTGGGCTGCTGCGCATATCGCCGACGCCATTAATAACCACAAAGAGGATCGCCCCTTTGTATTGGGTCTGCCCACCGGTTCTTCCCCTCTGGGTGTGTACCGCCGCCTGATTGAAATGAACAAAGCAGGTACTGTTACCTTCAAAAATGTGGTAACCTTTAATATGGACGAGTATGTGGGTCTGCCCCGTGAGCACGACCAGAGCTACTGGTACTTTATGCACGACAACTTCTTTAACCATATCGACATTCCCGCCGAGAATATCAACATTCTGGACGGTATGGCTGCGGATCTGGAAGCTGAGTGCGCCAATTACGAGGCAAAGATTGCTTCCTACGGCGGCATCGATCTGTTCATGGGCGGCAGCGGCGTGGACGGACACATTGCATTCAATGAGCCCTTCACTTCCCTCTCCTCCCGCACCGGTGTCCGGGCGCTGACTGAGGATACTCTGATTGTCAACTCCCGCTTCTTCGACAACGACCCCAACAAGGTGCCTAAGACCGCCCTTTCCGTTGGCGTTGGCACTGTATGCGATTCCAAGCAGGTACTGCTGCTGATCTCCGGCCACAACAAGGCTCGCGCGCTGCGCCACTGCGTAGAAGGCGGCGTGGATCACGCCTGGACCATTTCCGCCCTGCAGATGCACCCCGATGGCATCATCGCCTGCGACGAGGCTGCCTGCGGTGAGCTGAAGGTAGATACCTACAAGTATTTTAAGGAAATCTACAAGAACGAAAAATAATGATAATAAACAGCGCCGTCTGACTTTTGTCAGGCGGCGTTTTTTGCTGCTTAAATTTCCGGAAAGCCGTACAAGCTGACAGTAAAATGGTGCAGCGCCTTATCCCGCTTCCGGTATACACTGGACTGCTCCACCCCCAGTTCGCCGCACAGCCTGTCCACCGCGCCCCGCTGGGGGCAAATATACAGCCGGTGGAGCACCAGTTTTTCCTCCGGCGTCAGCGTGCTGAGCGCCCCTTCGGTAACCGCCACCCAGCATTTTGCCTGCTCCAGCGACCAGCTCAGCTCCTGCCGGTGTACCAGATTGGAGAGCAGCGCCTCCTCCTGCCGGTTTCCGCCGCCCTTTACCGGCGTTTTGTCGGTACTGGCGCCCCGCAGGCTGACTGCTGCAAGCTTCAGCCGCTCCATTTCCAGCGGGATATTCTGCACCGCCTGCCGCATCGCGTCATAGCGCCGCAGCTTTTCAATTGCCTCTGTTTTCCAGTTCATAAAAACACCTCCTGCTTTGCCGCCTCCCAATCCCTGCGAATTCGGCAGGGTGTGGCGCATAAATCCTTGGGACACAGGCACGCCTGACAGGGGTCAGTGCGCAGGTATGCCTGCACCTGATGGGGCGCGGCATAGTGCTGTCCGCCCAGCGGTACGCCTACAGGCACAACCTTGCTCTGCTCCATCTTTTTTCTGGGATAGGCGTGTATCATTTCCCAGCGCTGCAAAAACCACGCCTGCCATTGCTTGCAATTTTTGTTATCACATTCCCGGGGGTTGGCTACCCGCGTACACCGCAGGCAGGGACTGGGTGTCCGTTTCATCGCGCTCCCTCCCTTTGCACCGTTTGCACAGGTCTGTATTTTCCGCATACACTTCCGCGCCGCAGCTGATGCACCAGCCTGCCGGCGGCATCGCCTGTATGTCCATCAGAGGCCACGGGGATAAGGAGCAGGTTGGTCTTACTTTCCTTCTTGCATTGTCCATTCACACAAAAGCACCTCCATATGTACTTGATTAAGTACTTAGTATAGCCCTATATTAGTACTTGTTCGAGTACTTGTCAAGGGGCTTTCCCGGTGCTTTTCCGATTTTGTGTACTTGCACAAGTACACATCTTATTTTTGGGTAAATTGTTGCAACGTCTGCACAAAAAAAGACGCGATGCGTTAAGCATCGCGTCTTTTCGTTTTTTCTTATGGGTGCAAATACGCTCGTACACAGGAGGCGACCACCAGCTCCTCGTCGGTTTTCAGCCGGTACACCGCCACCGCGCTATCCGGCGCGCTGATGCAGGCATCTTCCCTGCCCTCGTTTTTCTGTGCGTCCAGCTGCAGCCCCAGATAGCCCAGCTTGCTGCACACCATCTGCCGCAGCAAGGCGCTGTTGGTGCCGATACCGCCGGTAAAGACCAGCGCGTCCAATCCGTTCAGATAGGCGGCATACATACCGATATAGCCCAGAATATTATCCGCCAATGTATCCACTGCCAGCTGCGCCTGCGCGTTACCTTTCTCTGCCGCCTCCATCACAAGGCGCAGGTCATTACTGACGCCGCTGAGTCCCAGCAGACCCGATTCCTTGGAGAGGACCTCCAGCACTTTGTCCAGACTGTAGCCGTAATGCTCCATTACCGGCTTCAGGCAGAACACCTCAAAATCGCCTACCCGATTGTTGTTAAAAAGACCGGCTTGCAGAGTGGCGCCCATAGAGGTAGCAATGCTCTTGCCGTCTAAAATGGCGCAAATGGAGGAGGAGCCGCCCAGATGACAGTTGATGATTCTTTTGGCGCCGGGCTGCAGCTGCGCCACCTTTTGCGAAATGTACTGATGGCTGGAGCCGTGGAAACCGTAGCGGCGGATTCCCAGCTCCTGCTGCCACTCGTAGGGTACGCCATAGGTTACCCGCGCCTGAGGAATGGTAGAGTGGAAACTGGTTTCAAACCGCGCTACCTGCGTTAGTGTAGGGTAGCGGTTGCGGATATGCTTCATCGCGTTCAGATAAATGGGGTTATGGGCAGGCGCAAAGGGGGTTACCCGCTCCATTTCCTCAATCAGCGCATCGTCTACAAGGCAAGTGCCGGAGAGATTGCCGCCGTGTACCGCCTTGTAGCCCACTGCGGTCAAATCGTTCATATCCTGCAGAACGCCGTCGGCGCACAAAATATCAAAGCAATGGGCAAAGGCTGCGCCGTGGTCTGCAATAGGGGTGCTGCCGCTGCGCGCAGTGCCGTCAGGATAGGTGATTGTATAGGCGCTTTGCGCCGCGCCCACCGATTCCAGTTCGCCGGCTGCCAGTACCTCGGGCGTTTCCGTCTGCCATACATAGAGCTTAAATTTGAAGCTGGTAGTACCCAGATTCATAATAAAAATCTTGTCCATACAAACCTCCCGCTGTTTGTTGTGTTTCTACACTTATTTTACTATATCACAAAAGGTAGCATTTCTCCATACAAAAAATACGCAGCCATAAAAACAACCCGCAGGAATCACCTGCGGGTTGCTGCTTACTCAAAAAACTCTTTAATTGTGTCAAAGAACTTGTTACGCTTGGGGGTGGACTTTCCATCCAGAGATTCGTCCAGCTTGCGCAGCAATTCCTTTTGCTCCTTGCTCAGTTTGGTAGGCGTTTCCACCACCACGTTGAAATACTGATTGCCGCGGCGCTTGGGATTGCCTACCTGGGGAATTCCCTTGCCGCCCAGCACAAACTGTCTGCCGGTCTGGGTGCCTTCGGGAATATCGTATGTGGTTTTTCCGTCCAGCGTAGGCACTTCAATCTGCGCGCCCAGCGCTGCCTGTGTAAAGCTGATTGGCACCTCACAGAACACGTCCATATCCCGCCGTTCAAAAATGGGGTGGCGCCGCAGGAATACCTCTACCAGCAAATCGCCGGTGGGACCGCCGTTTGTACCCACACAGCCCTCGCCGCGCACACGCACACTTTGTCCTGCGTCCACGCCGGCAGGGATTTTCACCCGGATTTTCTTGGTGCGGCGCACCTTGCCCTTGCCCTTACAGGTATTACAGGGATTTTTAATGAGTTTACCGCGTCGGCTACAGGCAGGTCATTCGGTTTGGGACTGCATGTGCATACCCATAAAGTTCTGCACTGTGCGCACCTGACCGGTGCCGCGGCACTGGGAACAGGTTTCAATTACATTGTCTGCGCTGCCGCTGCCGTTACAGGCGCTGCAGTTTTCAATCCGCTGGGCAGATACCTCTTTTTCACAGCCGAAGGCAGCTTCCTCAAAGGTCAGCTCCAGCCGCGCGCCTACATTTTCACCTCTGCGGGGCGCGTTCTGGGCATTGCCCCGCCGACCGCCGCCGCCAAAGAATTCACCGAAAATATCGCCGAAATCGCCAAAGCCACCAAAACCGCCGAAGCCACCGCCAAAGCCGCTTCCGCCGCCGCCATAGTTGGGGTCTACACCGGCAAAGCCGAACTGGTCGTAACGGCTGCGCTTCTCCTCATCGGAAAGCACTTCATACGCCTCACCCAGCTCCTTAAACTTTTCCTCTGCCGTCTTGTCGCCGGGATTCCGGTCCGGGTGGTATTTCATCGCATTTTTCCGGTAGGCCTTCTTTATTTCATCAGCGCTGGCAGATTTCTCTACCCCCAGCACCTCATAATAATCACGCTTGTTTTCTGCCATTATTCTTCACCTCAAAGGCTTTAACGCCAAAAGGAGGGGCGGCTTCGCCCCTCAAATTGGCTGTATGATTAGTCTACGGTTTCGTAATCGGCATCAACCACGCCATCACTGCCGGCCTGCTGTCCGCCAGCCTGACCGTCCTGAGGAGCAGCCTGCTGATAGAGCTTTTCCGATACAGCATAGAATGCGTTCTGCAGCTCCTGGGTTGCGTCCTTAATGGCCTGCACATCGGTGCCCTTGTTCACTTCCTTCAGCTTATCCACTGCGGTCTGAATGGAAGACTTTTCCTCCTCGGAAATCTTGTCGCCCAGCTCGCCCAGAGTCTTTTCTGTCTGGTAAATCATATGCTCGGCGTTGTTGTGGGTGTCAACTTCGTCCTTGCGTGCCTTATCCTCCGCTGCGTACTGCTCAGCCTCGCGGACAGCCTTGTCGATGTCCTCCTGGCTCAGGTTGGTGGACGCAGTGATGGAAATCTGCTGCTCCTTGCCGGTGCCCAGGTCCTTGGCGGAAACCTTTACAATGCCGTTGGCATCGATGTCAAAGGTAACCTCAATCTGGGGTACGCCGCGGGGTGCGGGCGCAATGCCGGTCAGCTGGAAGTTGCCCAGAGTCTTATTATATGCA
>JAZRGQ010000116.1:0-6805 GCA_045644405.1 Faecousia sp. | reverse complement strand
GAAGCAGGCGGCGATTCTGAAAGCGGAAGCGGAAAAAGAGGCTGCCATTTTGAAGGCAGACGGTGAAGCGCAGGCAATCCGCGCGGTGCAGCAGGCGCTGGCGGATTCTATGGAAATGCTCAACAACAAAGCGCCCAACGACCAGGTAATTAAGCTCAAGGCGGTGCAGGCGATGGAAAAGGTTGCCGACGGCAAGGCTACCAAGATTATCATTCCCAGCCAGATGCAGGGTCTTGTGGGCCTGGCAAACGGACTGGTGGAAGGTGTAAAAGAGCAATGAAAAAAGAAAAACGCTTTGTAAAGACATATTCCGAGTCCGGTGGCTTTTCCGGACCCGCCACCTATATTCTGGTGGACAGAAAGACAGGCGTCAATTATCTGTACGCCAGTTCCGGCTACGGCGGCGGGCTGACACCGCTGCTGAATCGGGACGGCACACCGGTGATTACACCCCTGCCGAAGGAATACGAATAAATACAGGCTGCTGCATACATCTGCAGCAGCCTTTTTTTGAATATTCCGTAAATTATGAAAAAAGCAGGTTGCTTTCCTGGGATATTGCAATATAATAACCATAGAATCTTGCTAAAGGTGATTGGTGTATGAATGGATTTTCCTACCGGCTGCGTCAGTTGGGCAGCAAGCTGGGCGGCGCGCTGCGCCGGTTTATGCAGGGGCGCTACGGTACCGATAAGCTGAATATGTTCCTGCTGGGTTTGGGGCTTGCCCTGTCGGTGCTGGCAATGCTTTTGTCGTTTCCGGCGCTGGATTTGCTGCTGACGCTGGCGGCGTATACCCTGATGGGCATTGTGATTTTCCGCACCCTTTCCCGCAATACCTACAAGCGGTACAGGGAGAATCTGCGGTATTTACAGCTGGTGCAGCAGCTGCGGGACCGGCAGCACCGCTATTATAACTGTCCCCGCTGCCGGCAGCAGGTGCGCGTGCCGAGGGGAAAAGGAAAAATCGCCATTTCCTGTCCCAAATGCAAAGAAAAGTTTATCCGCAAAACATAAAAAGGAGCTGTTGCAGTATTTGCAACAGCTTTTTTGTTGCAGGTTTCCGCTGACCTCAGCAGGCGCTTTCCTGTGTACGCCGGCAAAAAGGCAGAGTATGATGCTATCTTCCTGCCACAAAATAACAGGGCAAAAGAAGCCCCAAGTTTTGCTTGACGAATTTGATTTGTGCGGATAAAGTAATAAATAGGAAAGGATGTGCGCCTATGTATCATAATATTTTTGCCTACGACCCTTCTATGCAGCCCTTTGAGGGGGATTTTGACCTGCGGGCAAAGAAGTATATAGAACAGAAAAAGAAACTGCTGTCCGATGGACAGACCCTTGCCGACTTTGCCAACGGCCACGCCTATTTCGGCTTTCATAAAACCTCTGACGGCTGGTACTATCGGGAATGGGCGCCGGGGGCGGAGAAAATGTACCTGACCGGCGATTTTTGCGCCTGGCAGCGATACGCCTATCCTATGGAAAAGAAAGAAAACGGCGTGTTTGAGCTGTTTGTTGAGGGCAGGGATACTCTGAAAAACGGAATGCGCGTAATGGCGGTGGTTGTGCGGGAAGGACAGGAGCTGGACAGAATCCCCCTGTATATCCGCCGTGTGGAGCAGAATCCGGAAACCGGCGCCTGGGACGGCGTAATTTCCCAGCCGGAAGAACCCTTCCCCTGGACAGACGGCGCGTTTGTGCCGAAAAAGCAGCTGTTTATTTATGAATGTCATATCGGTATGGCGCAGGAGGAGGGGCGCATCGGCACCTTCGACGAATTCCGGGAGAAAATCCTGCCCCGTGTAAAGGCGCTGGGCTATAATACGCTGCAGATTATGGCGATTATGGAGCACCCTTATTACGCGTCCTTTGGCTATCAGGTAACCAATTTCTTTGCCGTATCCTCCCGCTTTGGAGAGCCGGAGGGCTTAAAGCGGCTGATTAACGAGGCGCATAAGCAGGGCATCGCGGTGCTGCTGGACGTGATTCACTCCCACGCCAGCAAAAATACCCGCGAGGGCATCAACCGGTTTGACGGTACCGACTATCAGTTTTTCCACGCCGGCGGTCGGGGCGACCACAGCGCCTGGGACACCAAATGCTTTGACTACGGCAAGCCGGAGGTGCTGCACTTCCTGCTTTCCAATCTGAAATTCTGGCTGACCGAGTACCATTTTGACGGTTTCCGCTTTGACGGCGTTACTTCTATGCTGTATCTGGACCACGGACTGGGTACAAGCTTTGACTGCCCCCAGAAGTACTTCTCAATGAATACGGACGTGGACGCGGTGGCGTATTTGCAGCTGGCAAGCGAGCTGGTGCGGCAGGTGAAGCCCCACGGCATTTTGATTGCCGAGGATATGTCGGCAATGCCGGGAATGTGCCTGCCCATTGAAGACGGCGGCATCGGCTTTGATTACCGGCTGGCAATGGGTGAGCCGGATATGTGGATTCGTCTGCTGAAGGAAACACCGGACGAATACTGGGATTTGAATAAGATTTACTACGAGCTTGCCAACCGCCGCAGCGGCGAAAAGGTGGTGGGCTATTGCGAGAGCCACGACCAGGCGCTGGTAGGCGATAAAACGCTGATGTTCCGGCTGTGCGACAAGCAGATGTACGACTGTATGGACGCAGGCAATCCGGATATGACCGTGGCGCGGGGAATGGCGCTGCACAAAATCCTGCGGCTTTTGACGGTAAGCCTGGGCGGCGAAGGATATCTGAACTTTATGGGCAATGAGTTCGGCCACCCCGAGTGGATTGACTTCCCCCGGGAGGGCAACGGCTGGAGCTACCATTACTGCCGCCGCCAGTGGTCGCTGGCGGACAGCCCCAATCTGAAGTATCAGTACCTGCAGAATTTCGACAAAGCGATGGTATCGCTGGCGAAAAAATACAGGGTGCTCTCCGGTCGGGATACCCAGCTGAAGCTGGATAACACCAACAAGCTGCTGGTGTACAAGCGGGGCGGCGCGATTTTTGCCTACAACCTGCACCCCACCCGTTCCGATGCCGAATGCTGGATACCTGTGCCGCAAAAGGGCGAATACGAGGTTGTTATGTCAACCGACGATTTCTGCTTTGGCGGACAGGGCAGAATTTATCACCAGAGCTACACCGCCCAAAAGCAGCCCGATGGCAGCTACGGTTTTTACCTGTATCTGCCTTGCCGCACCGGTCTGGTGCTGCACAGAAAAGGCAAGTAAACAGCCAAATAAAAGCACAGCAAGAATTGGTTCTTGCTGTGCTTTTTTTATCAAAAAAATATGGAAAAATGAAGGAAAATATGCGACAGAATTTCGGTTTACATAAACTTGAAATTATGGGAATTTTTTGGGTGGACAACCGGCGGAGTTTTCCACACTATCCACAGGGTTTTCCACAGCGAAACCGGGAAAAACCGCGTATTAACGAGGGTCAAGCCGGTTTTACACAGGGAAAGCGCCAATTTTTCAAAAAGCGGCAAAAACCCGTTTTGGTTTACAGAACAACTGTTAAAATTCTGCAATTACAGAGAAAATACGCTCCCCCTCCGGCGTGTCCCGATGACCGTCTACACGGAAGCTGAAATCCTCGGAAAGCTCCCAGGAAAGCGCCACTTCATCACCCGGTTTTGCCTCGCTCAGATAGCAAACGGTAAACGCGCGCACAGGGCGCTCCCGGTGAAAGTCCACGCTCAGCAAATCGTCCACCCAGTCAAGGTAGCGAGTGTTGTTCATATGGCCGTTTCTGTCCAGCTCGGAGTAAACCACCGTGCGGCGGCTGTGCCGGGAAAGCGGGGCAGGCACGATAGAACGGGGAACGTCCAGCTCCGTGCCGCGGCAGGTACCCTCCACCAGCACCTGGCTTTTCCCCGGAAGCACCATAGCCCGGGTACGGGTATCCATCAGCACCCACAAACTGATGCTGCGGAACAGCTCATTGCCCTGCCGGTCATATGCCACCACACTGCGGGGGTAGGCGACCCGGGTGGTGGGCATAGGCCAGGTTTCCACAGTGATGGTTTCGCCGTAGACAGGCAGGCGGGTAATTTGCACTTTATGTCTGGAGACTGCCCAGAAAAGATGGCGCTGCGATAAATAGGTTTGGTCGACTGCCAGTTGGGTGCAGTGGTGTGAGGCTACCTCCTGCGCAAAAAGCAGCAGCGCGGAGGGTTTTGCTCTGCCAAAGCAGTCCAGATGCATATCAGAAACGGTAAATGTTTGCCGGTAAATCGGTTCCATAGCTCCAATCACTACTCCTCTTTTTGTAAAGTAAAGGTAAATTCCTGCAATCTTCCGTCCCGGTAAATTTGCAGGCAGATATTGCTGCCGGCGCTCTGGGCGGACAGAACTTGCTGCAGAAGCTCCCAGCTGGGAACGGAAACGTCATTGACGGAAAGAAGAATATCCCCTACGGAAATGCCAAGCTTTTCCGCCTGCCCGAAGACGCGGGTAATGTAAATACCCTGAGGCAAATCGGAAAAATACTGCCAGAAGGTATCTACAGCCTGCCCCTGTACGCCCAGACCGGACGGGGTGGGCGCTGAGGTTACGCCGCCGCGGGAAAAGGAAACGGAAAGCGGGGATTCCTGCGCAGCAGGCGCGAAGGTGATATTCATAAGCCCCAGCGCGGTTGCCACGCCGCAGAAGAAAATGGTCAGCCCCAGAAGAAAGGCTATCAGTCCTCCGTGGCTTTTCGGCGGCTGGGTAGAGCCGGTTCGGTAGGTATCCCACTCCCAGGGCTCGGTCTGAGAGGGGCGGTCATTTTTTGTACCCATAAAAAACCTCAAAAAGCGCTTAGTTTACCAGCGGCAGGGTGAAGGTAAAGGCGGTTTTTCCGTCCCGGCTGGATACGGAAATGTCCTCGCCGTGGCTGCCAATCAAAGTCTTTACAATGTAAAGACCCAGACCCCAGCCCTCCCTGTTCTGGCTGCGGCTTTTGTCCAGCTTGTGGAAGCGGTCAAACACCAGCGGCAGCTCCTGCGCCGGTATGGTTTCGCCGTCATTGGAAACGGTAACGTAAATTTTCGCGCCGCGGAACTGGATTTGCAGACCCAAAACGCCGCCGGCGGGACAGAATTTTACCCCGTTATCCACCAGATTGTAAAGCACCTGGGTAATGGAATCCTCGTCAGCAAAGGTGAACACAGGGTGCTCGGGGAAAGCGACCTCTACATTCACGTCCTTTTGGGTGATTTTCTGCTCAAAGGCAATCAGCACCTGCCCGGCACGCTCACAGATATCGAAGCGGGTTTTCTTTTCCTCGGGGATTTCCTGGTCCGGCAGGCGGGAGATGTACAGCATACTGCGCACCAGTCGGCTCAGCCGCTTGGATTCATCGGAAACCAGCTGCATACACTGGCGGTGCCGTTCCGGCGGAATGGTGCCGTCCAGCATACCGTCGATATAACCGCCGATGGTGGTCATAGGGGTTTTCAGCTCGTGGGATACGTTTGCCACAAACTCCTGTCGCCGGTATTCGCTTTTTTGCAAAGAGGACGCCATATTATTAAAGGCAAGCGCCAGTTTCTGCAGTTCCAGAGAGGAGTCCTCGTCTACCTGCACACGGGCCTGCAAATTGCCGCGACCGAAGGCGCTGGCAGCATTTGCCATTTCCCGCAGAGGTTTTGCCTGCTGCCGGGCAATCAAGGTCATAAAGCACACAGCCACCAGCACGACCAGCACAGAAACCGACAGATACATATTGGACATTCGCTTCACTACGGAGCGTACCTGCACAGTCGGCGTGGACACAAGGATAAGCCCGTGGGGCGCGCCCTTGCTGTCGAGAATAGGCGCAGACACCACATAGCGCACATCGTCATAAAGACCCTGCATCAGCCCCGTATCTACACCACCGCCGGATAAAACCTTATTCAGAAAGCTCCGGTTGGTAACGGTCAAGCCCTGATGCTCGCAGCCCAGCGGACCGCAGGAGCACAGCAGCACAGTGCCGCTTGGATTGCAGATGACCATATCCGCGCCGGAAACCCGGCTTGCTACAGACAGATTCACAAGGAAGCTCTGGTCAGAGGGCTGCCCCTGTGAAAAGTATGCCTCTGCCAGGTCGGTAACGGTTTTCGCGTCGGTTTGCAGACGGGAAACAGTTTGCTCCGTCAAATATTTTTTCACCAAAAACTGAAAGGAAGCGCCAACCAGCAGCAGCGCAGCCAGCAGAATCAGCGCGGCTGTGGTAAAGGTGCGGCTGAAGGTTGATTTCATTGCTGCAGTACCTCAAATTTATAACGCAATCTGCGAACTTTACTATATGTCATTAGCATAATTTGACCTCATTTAACCTTGCTTTCTTTACTACCGTATTTAACCGCAACGACCACCACAAAAAATTTATAATGTCAGTAGTGCGGTAGTTTTCAGTAAAGTGAAGTTAAGTTTGCAAAAAACACTTTGCCGCAAGGCAAGACTTCACTACGAAGTAACTTCACTGCGTTAGCAACTTCACTTGCCACAGGCAAACTTAGTTAAATTCGAAGTTTACAAAACTTCGAATTTATAACGCAAACTGCGAACATTAACATACATCATTAGCATCATTTAACCTCATTTAACCTTATTTTCTTCACTATGCTACCGTATTTACCCGCACCTACCGACACAAAAATTTTTTAATGTCAGTAGTGCGGTAGTTTTTGTGGTAGTTTTCAGCAAGGTGAAGTTTTTGCTTTGCAAAAGTGAAGCTGGTATTCTACCAGTGAAGTTTGGCTTGCGCCAAGTGAAGTTAAGTTTGCAAAAAACACTTTGCCGCAAGGCAAGACTTCACTACGAAGTAACTTCACTGAAGTCGGAGGCCAAGCGGTC
>JAZRGQ010000115.1:0-3864 GCA_045644405.1 Faecousia sp. | reverse complement strand
CATCGCAGTTGCCTTTCTGGGTGTCAACAAAAAGCTTGTAAACGTCCGCCTGCGGGCAGAGAATATGCACCTGCGCCTCCAGGCCGATACGGCTTCTGAGAATATCCACGCCGTCCCGTACATCGGCGCAGGGCGTAATGTGCCAGACCTTTATGTTGTGTTCCTCGTAATTGTACTTGGTGATGAGAGCCTGTGCGGTTTTACTGGAGCCCATTGCACCGTATTTGAAGTAGAGCTTTGCCATCGTTCTGCCTCCATTTCTATTTTTTGGGCGTTGTTTCTTTTCCTATTATAACCAAAAAGGGGGCAATATGCAAGCATAGAAAGACCGCCGGATACCTGGAGGTATCCGGCGGAGGAGGGAGGCGTTATCGAATTTTTTTGCCGTCCAGCACCGCTTCGACCAGCCGGTCGCCATCATAGCGCAGCGTCAGCAGGAAAAAGGGGGCGTCTTTCCACAGCAAGTCCAGAAAAATTTCATCGCCCTCCCATTTGGGCAGGGAGGAAAGAAACTCGCGGCTGACCCACTGCAGGTCGCCTTCGTCGCAATCGCAGTGCGTTCCTGTAAAGCCGTCGGCGGTGAATAAATACATATATTCCCCTTCGCAGCAGGTGTTCAAAAAGGTAACCACGCCACGGCACCGCCAGGAGGTCAACGTCAGTCCGGTTTCCTCTTTTGCCTCCCGCAGAAGACATTCTTCAGGCGATTCGTTTTCTTCAAATTTTCCACCGATGCCAATCCATTTGTCCTTGTTGACATCGTTTTCCTTCTTCACCCGATGAAGCATCAGCACATCGTTGCCACGGGTGATGTAGCACAGGGTTGAGTTGAACATAGCGCTCTCCTTATTTTAAAAGGGTGATTGCCTGACGCAAGGCGCGGACGGTAACATTGCTGTGCCCGTCCTCCCGTTCGCCGTCCAGCGTCCAGGGAATATCCGCGCTGGCGGTGATTTTTACACAGGTGGCGCTGCGGAAGGTAATCATTTTACAGTTGTACTGCTGTTTCCGCAGAGCCTGCAGGCATTCGGCAATTTCCGCTAAATCTCTGGGCGCCCGCACCAGAAGAATTTCAAATTTTCCGTCTGCCATATCCACCTGCTTTGGGTCGAGGGTTAAGATACCGCCCACACTGGTGGAGTTGCAGATGGCGCCAAAGAGGAAATCGTCCTCAACGGTTTCGTCGTCCATCTCCAGACGCATATGCAGCTTTTTGATTTGGGAAAGTTCCGGAATTCCCTCCAGCACATAGGCAATATGCCCCAATGCGTTTTTCACGTTCTGGGGTGTGGAATAGCTGGCTTTTGTAAATGCGCCGAAGGAAGCGACATAGGTAAAATACCGCTGACCGAACTGACCCACATCGTAGCGGTGCGCTGCGCCGGAAACGATTTGACTGGCAGCGGCAACACAGTCGCTGTTCAAATGCAGGGAGTTGGCAAAATCGTTGGTAGAGCCGGCGGGAATATATCCTAAGGGGATATTGAGCCCTGCCTGCATCAGACCGGCAACCGCCTCGTTGAAGGTGCCGTCGCCGCCGCAGCAGACCACCAGGTCCATCGTTTCTGCCAGACGGACAACAGCGCGGGTGCAGTCGCCGGAGCCGGCGGTAATATAGGTGGTTACTTGATAATCGGCGCGGTTAAAAACCGAGAGAATATCCACAAGCGCCTTGTTGGCTTTTTTTGTACCGGCGTATGGATTGAGAATAAAGAGCATTTTTTTCATAGCGCCTTTTCACCTCGCAATGTGCTTATATTATAGCACCAACGAGAAATTCCGCAAGGAAAACCGGCGCATTTTTTGGCATCAAACAAAAATGTTTACGGTTTATTCAAATTCGTTGACAGTTTCCCCGCAACCGCGGTATAATACAAAAAGGAGGCGCGCCTATGGAAGATTTACAAAAGGCAAAAGAGTGCTTGCAGGAGCAGGCATATACGTGTGTGCTGTGCAAAGGGGAAACCCTGTATACAAGCCGGCAGCGGGGTGTTGCGCCGCTGCTGAACTGGCTGGATACCGGCATAGCGCCGGTGGGGTTTTCCGCTGCGGACAGGGTGGTGGGAAAGGCCACAGCCTACCTGTATCAGCTGCTGGGCGTGCAGGCGGTTTATGCTGCCGTTATCAGTAAGCCGGCGGTGCAGGTATTGCAGGCGGCGGGTATCGCAGTCAGCTGGGACAGGCAGGTGGACGCCATCTTAAACCGGCAAAAGGACGGCCCGTGTCCTATGGAGGCGGCAACAATGGACTGCCATTGGCCTGAACAGGCGCTGCAGGCAATCCGGCAGACACTGGAAAAGCTGCAAAAGGCTTGACTTTTTCACCGGGGCAAAGTATACTTTGCTTAATTGCATAGGACAGTTCGTAACCATCCTGTCGGTAAACAAAACTAGGAAATTCAGATGGGCGCACAGCGCCCATTTTTGTTGCCGCGGAATTTTCCGCGGCGTTTTTTATAAGGGGGAACAAAAGTGAGCAGAAAAAGTAAATTTGTTGCCCACGGAGCGCTGATTGCAGCGCTGTATGTGGTGTTGACCTACGGGCAGAATATCATTTTTCCCGGGTCGGCAACAATGGCAATTCAGTTCCGCGTGTCCGAAGCGCTGTGCGTGCTGGCGCTGTTTACGCCGGCAGCCATCTCCGGCTTGAGTGTGGGCTGCCTGCTGTTTAATATCAGCTATGCGATGGCGCTGCCGCTGGACCCGGTGGTGGGGACGTTGGCGACCTTGCTGGCAACCGCCGGTATGTATGTTGGCAGAAACCTGAAAGTAAAAGGGTATCCGCTGCCGGCGATGCTGCTGCCGGCGGTGGTCAACGGCATTCTGGTAGGCTGGGAGCTGTCGGTATATGTGGGAGGCGGCTTCTGGCTGAACGCAGCATATGTGGCTGCGGGAGAGGCGGCGGTGCTGCTGAGCCTGGGAACGGTTTTGTACTATGTTCTGCGCGGACGCAGGCTGGGAAGCGCCGTACAATTTTAATAAAATAAAGTAAGATTTGTTGACAATTCGGCCGTTTAATGCTATTGTTGTTTCGGTAAACAAGTATCGAAAGAAATCGGTATACAAAACATAAAGGAGAATAGAATCGAATGGATATGACATTGGAATCCTGCCGCAAATTTGTGGAAGTTCTGGCATCTGACGCGCCGGCTCCCGGTGGCGGCGGCGCAGCTGCGCTGGTAGGCGCAATCGGTACGGCTCTGGGCAATATGGTTGGCTCTTTGACCGTAGGTAAGAAAAAGTACGCAGAGGTGGAAGCAGAGATTATCGCTCTGAAGGCAAAGTGCGATGCGCTGCAGACCCAGCTGCTGGATCAGGTTGAGGCGGACGAGGTAAACTTCCTGCCTCTGGCAAAGGCTTATGGCATTCCCAAGGACGATCCCAACCGGGACGCGGTTATGGAAGAGGCTACCATCATCGCCTGTTCCACACCTATGAAGATTATGGAGCTGTGCTGCGAGGCAATCGAGTATATTGCTGTATTTGCCGAAAAGGGCAGCCGTCTGGCTGTTTCCGACGCAGGCTGCGGCGCTGTTTGCTGCAAGGCTGCTTTGCAGGCGGCATCTTTGAACGTGTTTATTAACACCAAGAGCCTGAAGAATCGGGACGTTGCGGAGGAAATGAACGCAAAGGCAAACGGTATGCTTGCCAAGTACGGCGCAATGGCCGATGAGATTTTCAATACTGTCAAGGCCGGCTTTGGCCAGTAAGCGGTATTTCGAGCATTATAATTAAGGAGAGTACATATTATGGCAAAACTGTTGCTGGGTAAAGAAGTTACCGATGCTATGAATGCAAACCTGCAGGAGCGCACCGCTGCCCTGCGTGCAAAGGGTGTTGTGCCCACACTGGGTATCGTCCGTGT
>JAZRGQ010000114.1:0-5763 GCA_045644405.1 Faecousia sp. | reverse complement strand
GGTGAAACCAACGCCAGAGTGGACATTTCCCGCTTTAAGGGTCTTGGTGAAATGAACAAGGACGAGCTGTGGGATACAACGATGGACCCCGAAAAGCGTACCCTGCGCAGAATCACCCTGGACGATGCCCGCCACGCCGATGAAATTTTCACAATTTTGATGGGCGAGCAGGTAGAGCCCCGTAAGGAATGGATTGAGCGCAACGCAAAGTACGCCATCAATATCGACATTTAAGGAGGTGACGTAAATGGCACATAATCGAAGCTATAAGCCGGAAGACATTCTGTTTCCCGACCAGGTGATTACCCAGAGCAATCTGGTAGATGAAATGGAACGCTCCTATATTGAGTACGCCATGAGCGTCATTGTTGGCCGCGCATTACCCGATGTGCGCGACGGCTTGAAGCCGGTACACAGAAGAATCCTTTATACGATGTATGAAAGCGGACTTTCTTCTGATAAGCCCTTTAAGAAGTCTGCCACCTGTGTTGGTGATGTGCTGGGTAAATATCACCCCCACGGCGACAGCTCTGTATATGACGCAATGGTCCGCCTTGCGCAGGACTTCTCTCTGCGCTACGTGCTGGTAGACGGTCACGGTAACTTCGGCGACGTGGACGGCAACCCTGCCGCTGCCTACCGTTATACCGAGGCCCGTTTGAGCAAGCTCTCCAATGAGATGCTGCGGGATATTGATAAGGACACCGTCAACTGGGACCCCAACTTTGACGAATCCAGAAAAGAGCCCAGAGTGCTGCCCAGCCGGTTCCCCAACCTGCTGGTGAACGGCTCGTCGGGTATTGCGGTTGGTATGGCTACCAACATTCCGCCCCACAATCTGAACGAGGTGATTAATGCCTGCGTTTGCGTGCTGGACGACCCGGAAGTAACAATGGTGGACTTGCTGGAGCATATCAGCGGACCGGACTTCCCCACCGGCGGTATTATTATGGGCCGCAGCGGTATCCGCGCCGCCTACACCACCGGCCGCGGCAAGGTTGTGGTGCGCGCCAGAACGGAATTTGAGGAATTCGGCAACGACCGGACAAGAATTATCGTTACGGAGCTGCCCTATCAGGTCAATAAGAAGATGCTGATTAAAGCCATTGCCGAGCAGGTAAAGGACAAGCGTCTGGAAGGCATCTCCGACTTGCGTGATGAAACAGACCGCAAGGGTATGCGCATCGTTATCGAGCTGAAAAAGGACGCCAATCCCAAGGTTGTGCTGAATAACCTGTTTAAGCTGACTGCCCTGCAGTCTAGCTTTGGCATTATTATGCTGGCGCTGGTTGATGACCAGAAGCAGCCCAAGATTCTGTCTTTGCGGCAGATTATTGACCAGTATCTTCTGTTCCAGACGGAAGTGCTGACCCGCCGCACCCAGTATGATTTGAAAAAGGCGCAGGAGCGCGCCCACCTGTTGGAGGGTCTGCTGATTGCCCAGGATAACATTGACGAGGTTATCAAAATCATTCGCTCCGCCTATGACGATGCCAAGGAACGGCTGTGCCAGCGGTTTGGTCTGGACGATGTGCAGGCGCAGGCGATTCTGGATATGCGCCTGAAAGCGCTGCAGGGTCTGGACAGAGAAAAGCTGCAGGCAGAATTCAACGAGCTGCAGGAAAAAATCGCCTACTACAACCAGCTGCTGGAAGATCCCCAGAAACTGAAGGCTGTGCTGCGTGAAGAGCTGATTGCCATTGGCGAGAAGTTTGGCGATGAAAGAAAGACCGAGATTCAGGACATCGAGGACGAAATCGACATCGAGGACCTGATTGAGGAGGAAACCTGCGTATTCACCATCTCCAATCACGGCTACGTAAAGAGAATGCCGGTGGATACCTACCGCACCCAGAGCCGTGGCGGCCGCGGTGTCAACGCCCAGAATCTGAAGGAAGAGGACTTTGTGAAGAGTCTGCACGTGGCATCGACCCACGACCATATCCTGTTCTTTACGGATATGGGTCGGGTACACCACCGCAAGGGCTACCAGATTCCGGAGGCAGGCAGAACTGCCCGTGGCACGGCAATGATTAACGTGCTGCCGCTGGAGCAGGGCGAAAGTGTTACCGCAATGGTGATTACCCGGGAGTTTAACGAAGAGGAATACCTGATGATGGTAACCCGTCGGGGTACAGTGAAGCGGATTCCCTTCATCGCGCTGAACACCCGCAGAAAAACCGGTATCCGCGCCATTACGCTGGAGGAGGGCGATCAGCTGATTAACGTGATTCGCACCAACGGCGATGATAATATTCTGCTGGCAACAGCAGAAGGTATGGCAATCTGCTTCAATGAAAAGGACGTGCGTCCTATGGGCAGAGATGCCGCCGGCGTGCGCGGTATCCTCCTGGGCAGCGGCGACTGTGTCATCGGCGCCCAGAAGGCGGAGGAAGGCACAACATTGCTGACCGTAACAGAAAATGGCTACGGCAAGCGTACCCAGCTGTTTGAATATCTGCGTACAGGCCCCAACGGCGAGAAAATCGCCCAGAACCGTGGCGGTAAGGGTCTGAAGAACTACAATATCACCCCCAAAACCGGCAAGGTTGCCGGCTGCTGTCTGGTAAGCGACGATGATGATGTAATGCTGATTGAAAACGGCGGCGTTATTATCCGCGTACCGGCGCAGGACATCAACATCTATAAGCGTGATGTACAGGGCGTTATTGTGATGCGGATTGAAGCAGGCAACAAGCTGGTAGGTCTGCAGAGAATTGCGCCGGAAGAGGAGAATCAGCAGTGAAAACCGTAACCCTGTATACCGACGGCGCCTGCTCCGGTAACCCCGGGCCCGGCGGTTGGGGAGCAATCCTGATGTATCAAGGGGTAGAGAGGGAACTTTCCGGCGGTGAGGATAACACCACCAATAACCGAATGGAGCTGACAGCGGTAATTCAGGGACTGAAGGCGCTGAAAGAGCCTTGCATCGTGGAGCTGTATTCCGACAGCAAGTACGTCATTGACGGACTGAGCAAGGGCTGGGCGGAAGGCTGGCGGCAGCGGGGCTGGAAAAAGGCAGATAAAAAGCCTGCCCTGAATCCGGATTTGTGGGAGTGCCTGCTGGAGCTGGCAGGCATACACACCCTGCGCTACCATTGGGTGAAGGGCCACGCAGAAAATCCCTACAATAACCGCTGCGATCAACTGGCGGTTGCCCAGTGGAAAGCCATTCGGGGGGAAAACTGAAATGTATCTTTCAATCGGTAACGATATGGCGGTGCGGGAAAGTTCCGTGATCGGTATCTTCGATATGGACAACACCTCCACGTCGAAACGTACCCGCGCCTTTCTGGAAAACGCCCAGCGGGAGGGCTGGATTGTACCTTGTGATGATTTGCCAAAATCTTTCGTGCTGACGATGGAATACGGTATGCCCAGGGTATACGAATCCTCCTTGTCCGCCGCCACGCTGGAAAAACGAATGAAATAATAAAAAAGGGGAAGATATTATCTTCCCCTTTTTTGTATATAACTGTCAGCTTAACCGATAACGAACAGCGGCGCGCCGGTGTCTACGGTAGCGCCCTTTGCGGCGAGCACCTGTGTAACGGTGCCGGCCTTAGGCGCGGTGATTTCGTTTTCCATTTTCATCGCTTCCAGAACGCAAAGCAGGTCGCCCTCTTTTACAGTCTGTCCCTGAGAAACATTGACACGCAGAATGTTGCCGGGCATCGGCGCCTTTACAGCCTCGCCGGCGCCGGTTACGGCAACGGGAGCAGCGGCGGCAGGCGCAGCAGGCTCTGCAGCAGCTACAGGCGCGGCAGCGGGCGCGGCAACAGGCGCAACAGCTTCGTATTCGTTCAGCAGCATCGCCTGTCCGGCTTCAACCTGCACTTCGTAGGTTTTGCCGCCTAATGTGATTTTATAAGTCATAGTATGCAACCTCCAAGATGGAACTTCCCGGGCTTACGCTTCGGTAATGGTATAGGTAACCACATTTTCTTCCTGCTCCTTGCGCTTCTCGAAGAAGGCTTCGGCAAGGTTGGGGAAGGCGATGTAGGACAGCACATCCTCGTCGCATTTTGCCAGGTCGCCCAGCTTTTCGCGGGCATTTTCCACCACAGGCTCCAGAGAATCGGCATAGCGGCCGGTGATGGGCTTTTCATCGCCCAGAATCAGCTTCTGCACCTCAGGGTTGATAGGTGCGGGGGTGGTGCCGTACTCGCCGCGGCAGTAGGCCTTAACTTCCTTGGAAACCTTCTTGTAGCGCTCACCCTGCAGCACGTTGGTTACCGCCTGCACGCCAACCATCTGGCTGGTGGGGGTTACCAGGGGAGGATAGCCCAGATCCGCGCGGACTTTGGGAGTCTCCAGCAGCGCCTCGTCAAACTTATCCAGCGCGTTCATCTGCTTCAGCTGGCTCAGCAGATTGGAAAGCATACCGCCGGGAATCTGGTAGTTCAGACACTCGGTGTCGGTGGTCAGAGATTTGGTCATCAGTGTGCCGTCAGCGGCGTAGGAATCCCGCACGCCCTTGAAGTAGGCAGCCATTTCGCGGGTGCAGGCATCGTCCAGATCCACCTGGTAGCCCAGCTGACGCAGGGCGTATGCCATTGTTTCGGTGGCAGGCTGGGAAGTGCCGCCGGAGAAGGGAGAAATGGCGGTGTCCACAATGTCGCAGCCGGCTTCAATTGCCTTCAGGTAGGTCATAAATGCCAGACCGGTGGTGGAGTGGGTGTGCAGGTCGATGGGCAGATCCACCGCGTCCTTAATAGCGGCAACCAGATCGTAGGCCTCCTTGGGGCCCATAATACCGGCCATATCCTTAATACAGATGGTGGCAGCGCCCATTTGCTTCAGCTCTTTTGCCATTTCCACAAAATTCTCGTGGGTGTGTACCGGAGAGGTGGTGTAGGAAATGGTGCCGGAGGCAATCGCGCCGGCGTTAACAGTGGTTTCCAGCGCCAGCTTAATGTTTTTAACATCGTTGAGCGCGTCGAAGATGCGAATAACGTCGATGCCGTTTTCCACAGCCTTTTGTACGAACAGCTTCACGAAATCATCGGGGTAGTGGGAATAGCCCAGCACGTTCTGACCGCGCAGCAGCATCTGCAGCTTGGTTGCGGGCATTTTTGCGCGGATTTTCCGCAGGCGCTCCCAGGGATCTTCGTTCAGGTAGCGCAGGCAGACGTCGAAGGTAGCGCCGCCCCAGCACTCCACTGCGTAAAAGCCGGCCTTGTCGATGGTTTCGAGCATAGGCTCAAACTTCTCAAAGGGCAGGCGGGTAGCAATCAAGGACTGGTTTGCATCACGCAAGACAGTTTCTACAAATTGAACTTTTTGTGCCATCGTATATAAACCTCCGTTGTTAGAAATGAGTAAAAACAAAGGGTGAAAGAAGTGGAAAAATGTTAAATCCAACTTCCACCACCTACATTTTAACAGAAAACAAAGCAAATGTAAATGTACATTTTGCATAAAATCCTTCGAAAAGCAAAGAATTTCTTGCAAGAAAAAATTCACAGAATTTATATTGCTTTTTTTTCGCTTTTCGTGTATGATACAGTTGCGAAGAATGGATACCGGAAACGGCGTTCAAAAGGCGCAGTTTCGGTATTACTTATTATGAAAGAGGTTAAAAAAATGGCACAGATTGATTTGCGCAAGTACGGAATTACCGACACAACCGAGATCGTTTACAATCCTACTTACGAGCAGCTTTTCGCAGCAGAGACAGATCCTGCGCTGGAGGGCTATGACAAGGGTCAGCTCACCGAGCTGGGTGCTGTAAACGTAATGACCGGTATCTACACCGGCCGT
>JAZRGQ010000113.1:0-5438 GCA_045644405.1 Faecousia sp. | reverse complement strand
GGTCAGTCCTTTTTTATGCACAGGCAGGTGAAAAATGCATAAAATGTCCTATGAGTAGCTTTGACTACTTATCCCATAACGCAATCAGGAGGTATTTCCATGTCAGACATTCGTCAGGGGAGCGTGCAATGCAGCTGCGATCAGCTGAAGGAAGCGCTGTCGATACACACCAGAAAAATTACGGATAGCTGCCGGGATAAGGATTGTATTGAAGATTTGCGGGTCTATTTGTCCAGAAGCTCCCAGGCAACGCTGGATACGGCAGCCGGCGCTAAGGTGCGCTGCGCAGAATTGGTGTATACTTATATTGATGTAGAGCCTGTGGCATTCGACAGAAATCATTACTGCATCGACGTTACCTTCTACTACAAAATTCTGGCAGATGCCATTATCGGCAATTCCCGCCCTGCGGCGCTGTATGGGCTGGCAGTATTTTCCAAGAGGGTAGTACTGTGTGGCGAGGACAGCCGGACTCACATTTATACCAGCGATACACGCCTTTGCGGACCTGACGGACTGAGCCGCTACAGCGCCAACAGACCCACTGCAGTGGTGGAGGTGTTGGATCCGATGGTGCTCAGTTCCAAGGTGCGGGAGGTATGCGATTGCAGCTGCAAGGAGGTGGCACACTCTCAAATTCCCAGCGGTATTTGCCAGCTGTTTGATGAGGAGCTGGTGCTTTCCGGTGAGAGCCGACGTCTGTATGTAACACTGGGACAGTTCTCTATCGTCCGGTTGGAACGGGACGCCCAGTTGATTGTACCGGTGCTGGACTACAGCATTCCCACCAAGGAGTGCAGCGACACTCCCGGCTGCGCGGAGGATCCCTGCGAGCTGTTCAGCAGAATTCCGTTTCCGGAGCAGCAGTTCGCGCCCAGAGGGTGCGATGCGCAAGACGATGACAGCTGCTGCTGTTACACCACAACCGCGGATAATTAAAAGAAAGCCTACCCACCAAAGTGGGTAGGCTTTTTGTTTTAATTACTGTTCAAAATGCGGCGCCGCTCAATATTGATGGGGCCTTCGTGCATTCTGTGAATCCACGCAAGACTCTTTCCGCAGCCGTAGGCAACGCAGGAATCGGGATCGTCTGCTACTGTGCAGGGGATACCTGTAAGCTTGCTGAGCAGCTGCGCCATACCCCAAAGCTGACTGCTGCCGCCGGTCAGCACAATACCGTTGTCGGCGATGTCGCCAACCAGCTCGGGGGAGGTGTTTTCCAGAACGGTCAGAATTTCATCGCCAATCTGCCGCATAGGCCGCTGCAGAACTTCGCAAATTTCCGAGGCGGTCAATGTGATTTCACGGGGCATACCGTTTTTCCGGTCGCGACCCTTTACCAGCATTGTGATGTCCTCTGCCCGGGGATAAACAGAGCCGATTTGAATTTTAATGTCCTCGGCGGTAGACTGACCGATGATAATGCCGTGCTTTTTACGGATATGCCAGGCAATAAATTCATCAAAGTGGTTGCCTGCCAGCTTGATGGAGGAGGAGGAAGCCACGCCGTTCATTGTCAGCACAGCAATGTCGGTTGTACCGCCGCCGATGTCAACAACCATATGACCGCTCGGCGTGCTGATATCCAGATTAGCGCCCATAGCTGCGGCCAGAGGTTCTTCAATCAGATAAACACGGCGGGCGCCGGCTTCCAGCGCGGCGTTGATAACAGTGCGCTCCTCAACCTCAGTTACACCGCTGGGTACACAGATGACCACTCTGGGCTTAGGGGTAAACATACCCGATTTTGTGGCTTTGCGGAACAAAACCTGCAGCATACGTACAGTCATTTCGTGGTCGGAAATTACGCCGTCCTTCAGCGGGTGCATTGCTACTACGTTGCCGGGGGTACGTCCCAGCATATTCCGCGCAGCGGCGCCTACCTGCAGAATTCTGCCGGTATTTTTGTCCACAGCAACCACAGAGGGTTCGCGGACAACCACGCCGTTGTTATTGACGTAAATCAAAATGTTGGAAGTGCCGAGATCGATGCCGAGGTCGTGAGAGAAAAACTGAAAAGCCATAATGATCACCTACATTTTTTCTGATGTTTTTCGTGAGAAGCGACTGCAATAGCAGCAAAACTGACCTGCTTTGCGCCGGCAGTCAGCAGTGTGCGCGCACATTCTGAGGCAGTGGCGCCGGTGGTTATAATGTCATCTAAAAGTAAAATGTGCTTACCCTGAATCTGTGCAGGGTCGATTGCGCGATAGCTGCCCAGCACATTTGCTCTGCGGCGGGACGCGGTGCGAAAACCGGACTGGGGCGGGGTGTGGCGAATCTTTTTGAGAGTAGGTACAGCTGCCGTCTGCAGCTCTTGCGCTGTGGCGTTTGCCAGTAGCTCTACCTGATCGTAGCCGCGGGTCAGGCGGCGCTGCCAGGAAACCGGTACCCAGGTGAGGATATCAAACGTATCCATATTTTCTTTATGCAGCTTCATAGCAAGACAGCGCCCGTAGGTTTGGGCATAGCTGCGTTGGTTATAGAACTTAAACCGAAGGATACTTTTCCGCACTGTATCCTTATAATACCATACAGCGGTCCATTGTGCAAGAAAGGAAAAATGAATTTTTGCGCCGGGAAATTCCGGTGCGTTCTGCCGGCAGCTATGGCAGGAATCCGTTTCCTGCGGCGCCAGCAGGGAGCGGCAGAAAACGCATTTCGGCGGAAACAGCCAGTTGATGATAGTATAAAACATTTAGCCCTCCCGACCTTGCAGACGCAGCTTCAGTCCTGAGTAACGGCGACCTACACGGGCGTTTTGTGTCATAGTTGCCACAACCTCCTCGCGGCCGACAATAATCATCAGTTCCCGCGCTCGGGTAATTGCGGTGTAGAGCACGCTGCGGCTGAGCAGGTAAGGGGAGGAGCCGCAGGCGCACAGGATAACCGCCCGGTATTCGCTGCCCTGACTTTTGTGGACGGTGATGGCGTATGCCAGCTCCAATTCTCCCAGCTGGGTAAAATCGTACTCTGCCAGACGGTCATCATACAGTACCTGCAGCAGTTCCAGCTGCGGGTCGATTTTTTGAATAACACCGATGTCGCCGTTGAATACACCGGCGCCAACAGCGCTGCCGTCTACCTTTTTCCACAGCAAATCGTAGTTATTGCGAATCTGCATCACACGGTCGCCCTCGCGAAAAATCGCCTCGCCAAAGTTCCGTTCCTGCTTGTCCGGCTGCTTGGGATTCAGGCGCGCCTGCAGCAGCTGATTTAGCCGCACAGTGCCGGCAGCACCTTTTTTCGTGGGGGAAAGCACCTGTATTTGGTCGGCGGGGATTCCCATATTCTTGGGCAGGCGGGTGGCGCACAGCTCCACAACCGTCTGACTAAGGGCATCTTCTGTAGCAGTGGGCAGGAAGAAGAAGTCGCTTTTTGTATTCCGCAATTGGGGATATTCGCCCTGATTGACCCGGTGGGCATTCATTACAATCAGACTTTCCTGCGCCTGCCGGAAAATTTCCGTCAGTCGGACAGTGGGCAGACATTGGCTGCGCAGAATATCGCGGAAGGGGAAGGCAGGCCCCACAGGAGGCAGCTGGTCCGGATCTCCAACCAGAATCACCCTTGTCCGTTGGGGAACAGCCTGCAGCAGCTGACTCAGCAGCTGCACGTCCACCATAGACATTTCGTCGACGATAACCGCATCGGTTTTCAGCGGGTCATCTGCGTCCTTTGCAAAAAACAGTTTGCCTGTATGCGGGTCGATTCCCGCCCCTAAAAGCCTGTGGATTGTAGAGGCTTCCTGACCTGTAACCTCGCTTAACCGCTTTGCAGCCCGTCCGGTGGGAGCGCAGAGCACACTGTCCAGCCCCATTTGCTCGAATAGGGACACAATGCCCTTCAAAATAGTGGTTTTACCGGTACCGGGACCGCCGGTTATTACCAGCAGTCCTGTGCTGGCAGCGGCGGAGATAGCGTAGGATTGCTGCTCGGAGTAGGTTATTTCACATTCCTGCGCGATTTTCTGCATAAGTTTTTGCAGCCGCGCAGGGGTGGGGAAATGGCACTGTCCCAGCTCTTTGAGCTTGGCGGCGCAAAAGGTTTCCGCGTCGTGCAGCTGGGGCAGATATAAAATTGCCGTGTCTGCCAGAGTATCCGCCACAAGACGTTCTGCCTGCAGCAAAGAGGGAATTGCCTCCTGCACGACGGACATATCGATGCTCAAAAGCTGCGCAGTTGCGCCGATAAGCTTTTCCTGTGGCAGAAAGCTGTGTCCTGCGTTTAGGTTATACCGAAGCTCGAACAAAATGCCGGCAGCTACCCGTCTGGGGTCATCTGCGGCAATTCCCAGCTCGATGGCAAACCGGTCAACTGCGCCAAAAGGACCGTCCAGCTCCTCTTCCGTCAGCAGGTAGGGGTCATCGTAAAGCTGGTCGATGGCGCATTCTCCATAGAGCTTGTAGGTACGCACAGCCAGTTCTGCAGGCAGCTGATGCAGAGTGAAAAACTCCATCAGATGCCGCATACCGAATTGCTGGCGGAATTCCTCGCCAATTTGCGCCGCCCGTTTTGGGGATATGCCGCTGACCTCTGCCAACCGTTCCGGCGCCTGCTCCATAATCTGCAGTGTCCGGTCGCCGAATTTTTCCACAATCCGCGCGGCGATGCGCGGGCCGATTCCTTTTATAACACGGCCGGAGAGGTAGGTGAGAATTTCACCTCCGGTCTGGGGCATTAGCCGTTCCAGAAATTCAGCTTCAAACTGTCTGCCATAGCTGGAGTGGGTATTCCATTTTCCGGTAACCATCAGCCGTTCACCAACTGCAGGAAGGGGAATGGTGCCGACCAGAGTAATTGTATCGCCGGTTTGGCAGCGCAGGCGCAGCACTGCATAGCCGTTGTCGTAATTTTGAAAAACAACGGCGGCAATGGTACCCTGTAAAATTTCCGGTTCCTGTTGATACAAAGCTGCAATCTCCTTAAAAAGTGTTTTCGGTAGTATCCTCGTAATAAATCCGGCAGTTGGCTTCTGCGTCAGCTGCCTCCGGCGCATCTGCGCAGAACAGACCGTACAGGCTGCCGCAGCGGGCTTCGATTGCCTGATAGGGGTGCTCCATAGTCTCCCCAATATTGGGGAAACAGCCGGTCTTGCGGGCAGAGTTTAATATTTTTCTGCCCCGATTGTTTAAGGCAAGTACCCGCACATAGGGGGCGCTCTGCGCCAAATTCGCAGCGCTCAATCCTAAAAATGCGCACATCACCATACGGTCGAGCCGGCTGCGGGTGTAGCGCTTGGATTTTACAGCGGTGAAAATCGATTCCAAATCGTTAAACTGGCGGCTGGCTTTCATCAGCTTGCGCCATAAGCCCTCAGAGCCGTAGGGCAGGGATTCAAATTCTTCATCAGTCAACGTGCGCAGACGGGCAAGTACGGCGCGCTCACCGGCTTGCAGGCTGTGCAGCGGCGCGCCTGCAAAACAGTCATATGCTGC
>JAZRGQ010000112.1:0-3910 GCA_045644405.1 Faecousia sp. | reverse complement strand
CGCGATGCGGCTGGCAACGATGCCCACCACGCCCTGGTGCCAGTTTTCGTCTGCCAGCACGATGGCCTCGGGGGTTTTTCCCGGCGGGAGCATTTCCACAGCCTGCTGATAGATCTCCGACTCCACGCCCTGGCGCTGCTTATTTAGCTCGCACAGCGCTTTCGCCAGCTCTTCGCCCTTTTGGGCATCGTCGGTCAAAAACAGATCAACAGCCAGGTCGATTTGACCCATTCGGCCGGCGGCGTTAATGCGGGGCGCCAGCATATAGCCCACAGAGGAAGCGGACAAAGTGGCGGGATTGCAGCCGCATTGCTGCATCAGCGCGAAAAGACCCGGGCGGTTGGTCCGGCGCAGGGATTCCAGTCCCTGGTAGACGAACAGCCGGTTTTCCCCTTGCAGGGGCATAACGTCGGCAACAGTGCCGAGGCACACCATATCCGCGTAAGTTTCCAGCACCTGCGCCTGATTGCCACTCAGGGCGGCGGCAAGCTTAAACGCCACGCCTACGCCGGACAGCCCCTTATGGGGATAGCGGCAATCGGGACGGTGGGGGTCTACCACAGCCACCGCCTCCGGCAGGATTTCTTTGCAGGCGTGGTGGTCGGTAATTACCAGATCGATTCCCAGTTCACGGCACAAAGCGGCTTCTTCCACAGCGGTAATGCCGCAGTCCACCGTAACAATCAGGGTTACCCCCTGTTCTCTCAGCTGGCGGATTGCCAGAGGATTCAGACCGTAGCCCTCCTCCAAACGGGCGGGAATGTAAGGGACGCAATCCGCTCCCAGCTGCCGCAAAAAGTCGGTGAGCAGGCAGGTGGCAGTAACGCCGTCCACATCATAGTCGCCGAAAATGGCGATTTTTTCCCTGCGTGAAAGCGCCAGCGCTACCCGTCCGGCGGCCAGGTCCATATCTTTCATCGCGTAGGGGTCGACAGGCAGAGCAGAGCAATCCAGATAGTGGGCAGCCTGCTGCTCATTTTTGATACCGCGGGCGGCCAAAACCATAGCGGTCAGAGGTGCGTATCCGTTTTGTACCAGTGTGTTTACGCCTGCCATTTCAGGTTCCGAGATCTTCCAAATTCCATATTTCAAAGCAAGACACATCCAATTATATCATTTTCTTTCTATTATAACAAAAATGCACCGGATGCACAATACTTTGCCATAAATAAATTATTCCGCCGGCTGAAGCAGGCTTTTTGTAGCGGCGGTTAAAACCGGCGCGAACAGCAGACCCGCAATTCCGAAAAACCGGTAGCCGGCATACATAGAAAGCAGGGTCAATAAGGGGTCCAGACCGATTTGCCTGCCGACCAGCCGCGGCTCTAAAATGCTGCGGGTAACCATTGCGCAGGCGTAGACAATCACAAGCCCCAGCGCCTGCAGAGGTTGTCCCCGCAGCAGTTCAATGCACGCCCAGGGCAGCAAAACCGTGCCGGTACCCAGCAGCGGCACTGCGTCCACCGCCGCCACCAGCACCGCCCACGCCGGTCCGAAGGGGATACCCAGCAGCAAAAAGCCGGCGCAGACAATTCCGTAGGTAACCACCGACAGTTTCAGCTGCGCCTGTAGCCACCTGCCCACAGTGGATTTGACCCGTTTGACAGCCGGCTGTATTTTGTCGGTCCAGCTCCGGGGTATCCTTGCGGCAAGGCCTTGCCGCAGACGGGGCAGTCGGGAGGAAATCATAAAGCCGGCAATAATGCCCGTACCCATCGCCAAAGCGCCGTCCGGCAGCCAGCCAAGCAGCTGCTTCAGCACGTTGGGCAGCTGCCGTGTCAGCCGCTGCAGAAGCACCGAGCTGCTGCCCAGCAGCTCCAGTACAGAGGCGGAAAGCAGATTGCCGATGGCGTCCGGCAGCCGTCCGGAAAGTCCCAGCAGCCAGTCCTGCAGCAGCATAATGCCCGATTGGGCGGTCTGCTGCATATCCGGCAGCGCCTGCGCCAGCGCGCCCAGCTCTTTGACTACCAGCGCGCCGGTCAGAGATAAAAGCCCTATCAGCAGAAACAGGGTCAGCCCAACCCCCAGACCGGCGCTGAGAAACCGGGGAATGCGCAGCTTTTGAGAGCAAAAGCGCACAAGGGGCTCGGCGGCAAGCGCCAGCAGGCCACCCAGCAAGAAGGGAAGCAGCACCGGCAGCAAGTACCGCACAGCCACCCATAAAAGCAGTCCCAGCGCCAGAAAGTATAAAATTTTGCGGTAGGTTGGCGAGAGCATAAAAGGCCCCTTTCTTTTAACTTGCAATTTGTAAAATATATGCTACAATATTCTTGAGGTTGCTCCCCATAATATGGGAAATGGAGGAAAGGCATATGGCGCAGGATCCGAAGTATTACATTGTGGAAGCCACGGCGTTGCCGGAGGTTTTTTTGAAGGTTGCGGAGGCAAAACGGCTGCTGTCTGTAGGAGAAGCGGCAACGGTCAATGAGGCCACCCGTATGACCGGTATCAGCCGCAGCGCGTTTTATAAGTACCGGGACGCGGTGCTGCCCTTCCAGAATATGATGACCGGCAGAATTATCACATTCCAGCTGCTGCTGCACGATGAAAAGGGTATGCTGTCGTCTGTTCTGAGTATTTTCTCTGAAACCCGCGCCAATATTATAACCATCAATTCCATTGTTCCTACCAATGGCTGCGCGGTTGTAACCATTTCCGCGGAAACGATGGAGTTGACCGTTTCGCTGGAGGAATTGCTGCAGAAGCTGCGCGGTGTTTCGGGCGCGATAAAGGCAGAGATATTGGCAGGTTAACCGGCAGGGGGCGCTGCTCCAACCGTCGGTTTATAGGTTTTACAGTTTGCCCGCAGGGTGCGCGTTTGCTGCGCACCCTGCGGTTTTTTGCGTTTTTTTCGCAAAATTTTCACCTGTGAGGGAAGCGGGAATAAGATGGAACGGAGGTGAAGGAAGATGCTCCTGATACAAAAGTACGGAGGAACCTCTCTGGCAGATGCGGAGAAAATACAGGCGGCTGCCCGCCGGATTGCCGGTCTGGCGCAGCAGGGAACAAAGGTGGTCGTGGTGGTCTCCGCCCAGGGAGATATGACAGATACATTGATAAAGAAAGCCGGCGAGGTGAATACCAGAGGCGCGGCGCGGGAAATGGACGCCTATCTGGCGGCAGGAGAACAGCTCAGCGCCGGACTGATGGCAATGGCAATCGGCTCTATGGGGGTGGGCGCTGTGAGCCTGACCGGCTGGCAGGCGGGGCTGCGCACAGATTCTGTCCACGGGAACGCCCGCGTTATCGCCCTGGAGGGCGACCGGATTCAAAGAGAACTGGAAAAAGGAAATGTAGTGGTGGTTGCCGGATTCCAGGGGGTGAATGACCGGGGAGACATTACAACTCTGGGACGGGGCGGCTCCGATACGACGGCGGTGGCTCTGGCGGCATTCCTGAAGGCGGATATGTGCCAGATTTTTACAGATGTGGACGGCATATACGATCGGGATCCCCGCCGGTATGCAGGGGCAACCCGCTTTGGCAGGCTCAGCTACGGCGCGATGGAAAAGCTGATTGCCGCCGGCGCCCAGGTACTCCACGACAGAAGTGTGGAAATAGCAAAGGAGAACGGTATCAGCGTTGAGGTGCTGTCTGCCTTTACCGGCGCGCCGGGTACGATCGTAGGCCCGTAATAAAAAAAGGATTGCCGATTTTGGCGCAGACTAAACCGGAAATCCGCTGATGATATAAAGGAACCCCCGCAGAACGTGTGTTCTGCGAGAGAAAGAATTTTACTGCTCAGCCATATCCTTCAGCGCGTCCTTGCGGCTGAAGTTTGCGCGGCCCTTCTCGTCGAAGCCCATAAACTTAACTCAGGTCATATCGCCCAGATCCAGTACGTCTTCAACCTTTTCGACACGGTGGTTCTCCAGCTTGGAGATATGCACCATACCGCCGTGGCCGGGAG
>JAZRGQ010000111.1:0-4243 GCA_045644405.1 Faecousia sp. | reverse complement strand
CGTGGCTGCTATCGCATTTGACGAGCATCAGTCCGGCTACCTGGCTGGCTACGCCACCGTTATGGAAGGCTACACCAAGCTGGGCTTCATGGGCGGTGGCGGCGGCACCAACCCCGCTTGCCAGCGTTTCGGCTACGGCTTCGCACAGGGTGCTGAGGCTGCCGCTGCTGCAAAAGGCGTTAAGGTTGAGCTGAACTACTCCTGGGCTTACGGCTCCAACTTCACCGCTTCTCCCGAACTGCAGGCTATGGCTACCAGCTGGTACCAGAACGGCACTGAGGTCATCTTCGCTTGCGGCGGCTCTATGTTCGCTTCCGTTGCTGCAGCTGCTTCCGCTGAGGACTGCCAGGTTGTTGGCGTTGACGTTGACCAGAGCTACGAGTCTCCCACCGTCATCACCTCCGCTATGAAGGGTCTGGCTGACGCTACCGTTTGGGCAATCGAAAAGCACTATGCTGGCGAATTTGCTACCATCGGCGGCACTTCCACCTCTCTGGGCGCTAAGGACAACGCTGTTGGCCTGCCCACCGCTACCTGGACTCTGCAGAACTGGAGCGTTGAGGAATACGAGGCTCTGTTTGCTGAAATCGCAGCAGGCAACGTAGAAATCTCCAGCGAGCTGGTTACCGCTCCCGAGAGCAACGACACTGTTACTGTAAATGTAGTCGAGTAATTTAATTACCTACACCAGGGGGCGCTGCAAACGCAGCGCCCCCTAATTTTTTCCTTTCTACCGCAAGATTTGCAATCTTTATATGGGATTATTGGCTGTTTTTGCTTTTTCGATTGACAGTTTCTCCGAATCCACCTATAATAAATGCAACGCAATCTATATTCGATATTTTCCTTTGGAGGTATTAAAATGGATACACTGTGCAGACTTTCCCGCGCAGGCGTTGTGCCTGTTGTAGTTCTGGAGAACGCACAAGATGCTGTTCCCACCGCAGAGGCGATGCTCGCCGGCGGCATTGACGTTATGGAGATTACCTTCCGTACCGCCGCTGCTGCAGACTGCATTCGCGCTGTTTCTCAGAATTGCCCGGATATGTTGGTAGGCGCAGGCACTGTGCTGAATCTGGAGCAGTGCAAGCTGGCAGTGGAAATGGGCGCCAAGTTCATTGTTTCTCCCGGCTTTGACGCAACTGTGGTCGGCTGGTGTATTGAAAACAATATCGCTGTAACCCCCGGCTGTGTTACACCCACGGAAATTACCGCAGCCGTAAATATGGGTCTTAAGGTGATTAAGTTTTTCCCCGCCAATGTTTACGGCGGCTTAAATGCTATGAAGAATCTGTCCGCTCCCTTTGTGGGCATCAAGTTTATGCCCACCGGCGGTGTGAACGCGGAAAACGTCCGCCAGTACATTGAAGCGCCCTTTATCCACGCAGTAGGCGGCAGCTGGGTCTGCCCCAAGGACGCCATCGCCAGCGGCGATTTCGCCCGCATTACCGCCCTGTGTAAAGAAGCCCGCAAAAATGCTTTCGGTGAATAAGTGGAGGAGAACATATTATGCCTAGAATTATTACATTCGGTGAACTGATGCTGCGTCTGCAGCCCTACAACTATGAGCGTTTTGTCCAGTGCGACCACGTGGAATTTACCTTTGGCGGCGGCGAAGCCAATGTGGCAGTATCCCTTGCCAACTACGGTATGGACGCGGCCTTTGTTACCAAGCTGCCTGCCCACGCCATCGGTCAGAGTGCTGTTAATTCTCTGCGCCGTTACGGCGTAGACACCAGCAAAATCGTCCGCGGCGGCGACCGTGTAGGTATTTACTTTAACGAAAAGGGCGCCTCTCAGCGCGGCTCTGTCTGCATTTATGACCGCGCCCATTCCGCTATTCAGGAATCCAGCGTTTCCGACTTTGACTGGGACGCAATCTTCGACGGCGCTGACTGGTTCCACTTTACCGGCATTACTCCGGCGCTGGGCGAAAATCTGGTGCAAATCTGTGAGCAGGCCTGCATCGCAGCAAAGAAGCGGGGCATCACCGTTTCCTGCGACCTAAACTACCGGGGCAAGCTTTGGACCCGCCAGCAGGCAAACGCAGCTATGACTAAGCTGTGCCAGTATGTGGACGTGTGCATTTCCAACGAGGAAGACGCCAAGGACGTATTCGGCATTGAGGCAGAGGCTACCGACATCTACGCCGGCGCTATCAACCACGAAGGCTACAAGTCTGTTGCAAAGCAGCTGGCAGATAAGTTCGGCTTCCAGATGGTGGCGATCACGCTGCGTGAATCCCGTTCCGCTTTTGACAACGGCTGGAGCGCAATGCTGTACAACACCAAGACCCAGGAATACTGCTTCTCCAAGAAGTATGACCTGCACATTATCGACCGGGTTGGCGGCGGCGACAGCTTTGGCGGCGGCCTGATTTACTCCCTGCTCACCGGCAAGAACACCCAGCAGGCTGTAGAATTCGCTGTGGCGGCATCTGCTTTGAAGCACTCCATCGAGGGCGACTACAATATGGTTACCGTAGCAGAGGTAGAAAAGCTGGCTGGCGGCGACGGCTCCGGCCGTATCCAGCGGTAAAGGAGAACACTATGGAACATGAAGAATTGCTGCAGGAGGAGGAAACCTCCCTGCTGACCCTTTCCGACGAAAACGGCAACGAAACCGAGTTTGAATATTTGGACTGTATCGAGTACCAGGGCAAAGAATATCTGGTGCTGATTCCCGTTCAGGAGGACGACCGGCTGGTGATTCTGGAAGTCGTGCCTGTAGACGAGGAGAACGAGAGCTATCAGGCTGTGGAAGACGAGGATATCCTTTCTGCGGTATATGAAATTTTCAAAGAGCGCTACAAAGATGTGCTCACCTTTGAAGACTAAGCGTACAGGGGCGGACAATGTCCGCCCCTACACAATAAATCCCCTGCAAGGAAATCCTTGCAGGGGATTTTTTACCGATTAACCTTTGACGTATGCCAGAATGTCCTTTACAGACTCTCTATCATTATAGGTGGGCCAGTACTCGAAACCGAAGTAGCGGTCGTAGCCTGCCTCCTCTGCAGCTGCAATTACAAAGGGATAGTTGGTTTCGCCCTTGTGCAGCTCGTGGCGGCCGGGTACACCGGCAGAATGGAAGTGGCCGATGTAGTCCACATTGTCGCAAATAGAGTTGACCAGATTGCCTTCCATCAGCTGCATATGATAGCAATCGTAGAGCAGCTTGATGTTGGGGCAGTCCACACCCTTCATAATCTCAAAACCTACATAAGAGGAATCCAGATAGTAGCCCTTGTGGTCATACAGAGAGTTCAACGCCTCCAGAACGATGGTTACGCCGTTCTTTTCCGCAATCTCACCGGCCCGCTTCAGATTCTCCAGCAGCAAAATCTTCTCGCTGTCAGTCTTGCACATCACTTCGCCGGACAGACCAATCATTGTCTTTACGCCCATTTCCTTGGCGTAACCCATAGACAGCTCCACATTTTCCTTCACCGTCTTCCAGGGGAAGGTCATACGGTAGGTCCACGCCTTGTTCAGGCAGCAGGCGGCAATGGGGATACCGGCATCGGCAGATGCCTTGCCCAGACCTGCGGGAGTTACAGCGCTGTCAGATGCCCAGGGGTCCCAGAACTCAACCGCATCGCAGCCCAGATCCTTGGCAATCCGGAAACGCTCATAGAAGGGAACGTCATTAAACACAGGCTCAATACACAGAGAATACTTCATAACAGTACTTCCTTTCCTTATTATTCCGGAATCTCCGTCCGGCGCGGCAGTTTTATTAGGCCAGAACAGCGGCTACCTTGTTGATCGCCTTAGCAATCATATCGCAGTCCTCGTCGGTCATCTGGGCAGGAATGTCCAGATGGACAACGCGACCCAGCAGCTCCAGAGTCTTGGGATTCATATTCTCATCATACTCCACAGGCTCTGCCTTCTTGGCGTGGTAGGGACACTCCCAGGGGCAGCAAACCTCAGAGGAAGCCTTGTTCTGCAGAACGTGCTTCCAGTGGGCATAAATGTGCCAATCGGGAATACCGGAGTTGAATACGCCGGCTGCGGATACGCCCTCAGCCTGCAGCGCATCGCAGAAAGGACCAACCTTCTCGGCAGAATCCAGATAGAACATCAGGCAGATGCCGGTGTCGCCTTCGGGATCGTTGCAGGGACGGACAGTAATGCCCTTTGTGTCCTTAATCTGGTTGATGATGCGCTTCTGGTGGTCGCGCATCAGACCGTTAAGCCGGTCCAGCTTACGCAGCTGCGCCAGCAGAACAGCGCCGCAC
>JAZRGQ010000110.1:0-6637 GCA_045644405.1 Faecousia sp. | reverse complement strand
CGTGAAGATTCGCACAGACCTGTCTGTGCTGAAAAAGACAGCAATGCCGGCAATCCTCAATGAAGGCGCATTTGTGGATAACCAAAAGGATATTGCCGACTGGAATGAGGAGGCGGAGCTGAAAAAGCTGGGTATAGCCTACGCAGAGGCTGCGGCAGAGTTCTTGGCGCTGGAGAAAAAAACAAAGACGCAGCCGGAACAGATGTACACACAAGACCAGTTTATCCGCGAGGTACAAGAGGCTCTGGGAACGGTGGTAGACGGCGATGCTGGGAGAGTAACACTTTCAAAGACGGTAACCATATCCGCAAGGAAAAACACAACCCACCCCGCTGTGAAGCCTATCCAAAAGTGGCTTGCAGCATTGGGCTATTCTGAGGTAGGGGAAGCCGATGGCATTGCAGGTCAGAAGTTTGAAAACGCGGTGCTTGCATTCCAGGAGGACAACGGTTGCTGGGTTGACGGCGAAATTACAGCAAAGAATAAAACCTGGCGGAAGCTGCTGGGTATGGAATAAAGAGGTATAAATATGAGTGAAGCTATTGTTGTTGCTCTGATCACCGGCGGTCTGTCGTTGATCGGCGTAGTCGTCACCTGCTTGGCAACTGCCAAAAAGAACGAAAAGGCATTGGAAGTATCGCAGGCTGTTATGCGAACTCAAATGGAAGAGTTGACCCGGGAAGTCCGGGAGCATAACGGATTTGCAAAACGGATGCCGGTGGTAGAAGAGCAGATCAAGGTGATAAACCACCGAATCAGCGATCTGGAAGATTATCATAAACCGACAAAATAAGGAGATGTTATTTATGGATTTTAAAGTACTTATCGATGTGATCCTTAATTATGGATCCATTATCTTGGCAGTTCTGCTGGGGTTGGTCACTGCGGTGACTATGATCGTACAGGTCGTGAAGCGGCTGGTGCCGAAGGTTCCCACGGATTTGGTGGTTTTCATCATTTCCATTGCCCTCACGGTGGTTGCCCTGTTTATCTGTGCTGAGATTTTGGAAATCACAGTGATGTGGTATTATGCCGTAGGTGCCGTGGTTCTTGGCATTGCTGTGGCCTATGCTGCTATGTTCGGTTGGGATAAATTTACTGCACTGTGGTCCCGGCTGAATGAATACATGAAGAAATGATAGACACCCCTCCCCGGAGCTGATCCAGGGAGGGGTGCTTTTCATTAGCATTTTCGTTAGCAAATTGAGCGAAAAACTATGTATTTGCAACGGTTTTTCGTGTTTCTCCGTTGTCAAAAAATGCATTTGCAAAACCAAGTAATAATTGCGAAAAGTTAGTAAAACTACGAAAAATGGTATTAAAAACAGTAAAAACACCACCTTTTTGAGGTGGTGTTTTTGGCGGAGTGAGAGGGATTTGAACCCTCGCGCGCTGTTTAGACGCCTACTCCCTTAGCAGGGGAGCCCCTTCGGCCTCTTGGGTATCACTCCGAATCTAAAAATATATTTTTAATTGCCAAAGTATTCTAGCATAGGCGCTTGTGTTTGTCAAGACTAAAAGCAAACAAATTGCCTAGTTCTTAATTCCGGTTGCCGTCATAAGATGTTACATACATTGCAATTTGAGGTGGTACTATGGAACATATGACCAACACAATCACAATACGGGGCAGCCTTTGCCAGCTGCCTGTGTTTTCCCACGAAAATCACGGCCATTCTTTCTGGCGCTTTATGCTTGAAGTACCGCGGCTTTCCGGCGCCGTGGATATACTGCCGGTGATTGCGCCGGAGGCGCTGGTGATGGGAATGGAGCCCTGCGAGGGGGCAAGCATTACAGTAACAGGACAAATCCGTTCCCATAACCGGCGCGACGATACAGGCAGACATTTGCTGATATTTGTGTTTGCCGATACGGTTACGGTGGAAGACGGTGAGCCGGTGAATGACGTAATTTTGCAGGGCTTGCTGTGCAAGGAGCCGGTGTTTCGCCGCACACCGCTGGGTAGAGAAATATGCGATGTAATGCTGGTTGTACCCAGAGCCTTCCGCAGAGCAGACTATTTGCCCTGTATTTTATGGGGCAGAACGGCGCAGGAGATTGCAGCCTGTCATACCAGAGACTGTATAAAAATTTGCGGCAGACTTCAGAGCCGTATCTATACAAAGCTAACCCAGGAGGGGGCGCAGGATAGGACTGCATACGAAATTTCCGCGTTGACTGCCCAGCTTGTAGAGGTGCTTTAGCAAAGCCGGGGACGGCTGTGATTGCCGCCCCCAAAGCCACGCAGGCAGCAAGCTGCCAAACGTTTCTAAACCATCGTATCCAAAAGGGAATAAAAATGTGCTTGCAGCAAGCATAAATTGTGGCTTTCTTTTGGGCATCTTCTGTGTTACTATAAAGAAAAAAACAGGAGGCATTTATGAAACAGAAGGTAAATGCTGTGATTGAAGCGCTGAAAAACCGATATCCGGAGCCGGTGTGCGCTTTGCAATATGAAAAAGATTACGAGCTGATGATTGCGGTACGACTTTCTGCCCAGTGTACTGATGCAAGAGTGAATATGGTAACGCCTGCGCTGTTCGCCGCTTATCCCACTCTGGAGGCAATGGCGGCAGCCCCTGTGCAGGAGGTGGAGCGCTATGTCCATACCTGCGGGTTTTACCGGCAGAAAGCGAAGGACATTGTTGCTGCCTGCCAGATGCTGCTGACCCGGTACAACGGGAAAGTGCCGGATACTATGGAGGAATTGCTGCGCCTGCCCGGTGTGGGTCGGAAAACTGCAAATCTGCTGCTGGGAGATATTTACGGCGTTGCAGGCAGTGTGGTGTGCGACACCCACTGTATCCGCATTTGCGGAAGGCTGGGTCTTTCGAAGGGAAAAGAGCCGGAGAAGGTGGAGCAGCAGCTGCGCAAGATTTTGCCGCCGGAGGAAAGCAGCGACTTTTGCCACCGCATTGTGCTGTTCGGGCGGGATATTTGTACTGCCAGGAATCCTAAGTGCAGCCAGTGTCCGCTGGCAATTCACTGCAAGGAAATAAATGCCGGTTAATTGTATACAACCCCCCTTGTCCACATAGACTGTGAACAAGGGGGGACTGTTTTGCCGAAAAAATTGCCGATTTTTTACAGCGCCTTGCTGCTGACCGGGGTCAATCTGCTGCTGCGGCTGGTGTCTACCTCCTTTCAGGTGTACATATCCGGACGAATCGGCGCAGCCGGCGTGGGACTTTTGCAGCTGGTGCTGTCGGTGGGGGCGTTGGCGATGACTGCCGGTGTGGCGGGCATTCGCACCGCTACTATGTATTTAACCGCAGAAGAACTGGGACACAGGCGCGCCGGTAGAGTGGTCTGGGTACTGTCGGGCTGTGTGGTGTACAGCATTATTTGCAGCGGCGCGGTTGCCGCCTGTTTATACACATTTGCGCCGGTAATTGCGCAGCGCTGGATAGGTAATCCTGCAACAGCAGCTGCCATTCGTCTGCTGGCAGGCTTTTTGCCGGTAAACTGTCTGTGCGGGGTTATGATTGGCTATTTTACCGCAGCCAACCGTATCGGTACATTGGCGGCTGTGGAGGTGGCGGAGCAAGCCCTGTCAATGGGGGTAACGATGCTGCTGCTAAGCCTGTGGGCGGGGCAGGACCCGGCGAGGGCCTGCCAGGCAGTAGTAATGGGCAGCGGCGTTAGCGGCTGTCTGACCCTTGCCTGCTTGCTTATACTGCGGCAGAGGGAACGGGCATACAATGATTCCAAAATCCCTGTAGCAAGGCGGCTGCTGGGCATTGCAGTGCCGTTGGCGCTGGCAGATGACTTGAAATCCGGCATTTCCACCGCGGAGAATCTTATGGTGCCACGCCGATTGGCGCTATATCCGGAAATTGCAGACCCGCTGGCAGCCTTCGGTATGGTGTGCGGTATGGTGTTTCCCACACTGATGTTTCCGGCGGCGATACTGTTCGGACTGGCGGAGCTGCTGATTCCGGAGCTTGCCAGATGCGCAGCTGCCGGCAGTGAACAAAGAATCCGGTATCTGGTGCGGCGGAGTCTGCGGGTTGCGATGCTGTATGGGTGCGTATTTTGCGGGCTTTTGTATTTGTCAGCGGAGGAGCTGTGCGTTTGGCTGTATCAAAACGCGCAGGCAGGGAAGTACCTGCGCAGTTTTTCTGCGCTGATACCTATGCTTTACTGCGACAGCATTACCGATGCGATGACCAAAGGATTGGGGCAGCAAAATGCCTGCGTCCGGTATAATATCCTCACTTCGGCGATGGACGTTGCGCTATTGTATGTGCTGCTGCCCCATTACGGAGTCGAGGGGTATTTTATAAGCTTTCTGGTTACCCATTTACTAAATTTTGTCCTCAGTCTGCGCCGACTTATAAAAATTTCAAAGGTGCGACTGGCGGCAACCGTACCCCTGCGGGCGGCTGGCGCGGTTATAGCGGCAATCTGGATTGCAAATTTTGTTGCCAATCCTTTGGTAAGGGGCAGCGCCTATTGCGTAATACTTGCGTGTATGCTGTTTTTACTGCGGGTGCTCAGCTGGGAGGACTTGCGGTGGGTGCGTGGCTTGATGGTCAAAAAGGGCAAAGAAAAAAGCGAGGTCTTATGACAACGTCATAAGACCTCGTTTGTTATAGCTGTTTGAGTACTTCCAGCAAGAATTCCCAGGTGCGCCGGGTAGAAGCGATGCCAAGCCGCTCCCGACTGGTATGAATATCGTGCATCTCCGGCCCGATGGACACGCAGTCCAGCCCCGGCAGTTTTTCGCTCAGCAGACCACATTCCAGTCCTGCGTGGATTGCCACCACTTGAGGCTCTGCGCCGAACATTTTCCGGTAGACCTGTACCATCGTATCCCGCAGGGGAGAATCTTTGCGGTATTCCCAGGCGGGATAATCGCCCACCTCGGTATAGCTGCCCTCGTAAAAGGCTGCCAGCTGGGAAAGCTTATCCAGCAAATCCCGCTTTTCCTGATTCACACTGCTACGCACCGCAAAGGTCAGCCGCAGTTCCTCCTGCAAGGTTGCTACGCCCAGATTCAGACTGGTCTGCACCAGACCCTCAATGTCCTGACTCCACGCCTGTACGCCGTTGGGTGCGGCGTTAAGCAGGGCAATCACCTGCGCAGAGCACTGGGTGGTCAGCGCGTTGCCGCCGAGGGCGTCCACATCGTCGCCTCTGATAATAACCTCCGGCTCGTCGTACTGCTGTCGGATTTCTTCTTGCAGCTGGGCTGCAATTTCATTGATGCGCTCAATATACAGCCCCAGCGCCACCAGTGTAACCTGACAGGAGCGGGGAATGGCGTTGTCCTTTGCGCCGCCCTGCAGCTTTGTGATGCACACAGGCATCAGCTTCTGCACTCTGTCCAGAAACAGACCCATAACCTTGTTGGCGTTGGCGCGGTTTTTGTGAATTTCCACACCGGAATGACCGCCCTGCAGACCCTCTACAGTCAGCCGCACGCAAGGCCCGTACACCGGGCGCCGCTGCACAGGAAGGTGGATCGTACCCCGCGCACCGCCGGCACAGGACACAGTGAAGATACCCTCCTCCTCGGAGTCGATGTTCAGCAGGGTGCGACCTTTGAGCATACTCAGGTCGATACCGGCAGCGCCGAACATACCGGTTTCCTCATCCACAGTGATTACCACTTCCAGCGGCGGGTGGGGGATAGCAGGGTCAGCCAGCAGCGCCAGCGCGTATGCCAGCGCAATACCGTCATCACCACCGAGGGTGGTGCCGTTGGCAAAGATATACGCTCCGTCGTGGGTAATATCCAGACCCTGGGTGTCCATATCAATAGGGCAGCTTTCGTCCTTTTCGCACACCATATCCATATGTCCCTGCAGAATTACAGGGGCGTGGTCCTCATAGCCGCAGGTGCCGTCGGCAAAAATAATGACGTTATTCAGCGAATCCTGAATATAGCGCAGAGAATGCTGCTTAGCAAAGGCAACCAGATAATCGCTGATGGACTTGGTGTTGCCGGAGCCGTGGGGAATGGCGCACAGCTGCTCGAAATAGTAAAAAACATTTGCAGGCTGCAGGCCTGCCAGTTTTGTTGCTTCCATAGTGTAACTCCTTATTGTTGGTGGTTTGATTTTACCACGAATCGGTGGGCTTGTCCAGCGGGATAAAAGAAAAGCCACAGAGGAATTCCTCTATGGCTTTACATATTCTTAGTGAACCAGACTCAAACCTAAGGTAATCAGAATCCACGCCAGCGCAATCCACTTGGTGGCAGTGGCAAGCTTCTTATCGAGACCGCCGCTGTTCTTGCTCATATAGGAGTCGCTGTTGCCGGACAGAGCGCCGCTCAGACCGGATTCCTTACCGGACTGCACCAGAACTACCAGAATCAGCATCAGGCTGGCGATTACTTCCAGAACAATCAAAATTGTTTTCAAAACTTCCATAATGTAAACCTCCCACCGCTAACCGTCCGGAAAGCGGAATAATTCAGAATTAAAGCCAAAGTATTGTAACATAGCAAAATGGAAAAAGCAAGGGTAAAATTGATATTTTTTGCGTTTTTATCCAATTTACCGGGAAAAACTTACTTTGTTACCCAGTTTCCTGTGGCGGCGCAGGTCAGATATGCGTTGATAAAGGGATCGAGAGCGCCGTCCATAACGCCGTTAACGTTAGAGGTTTCACAGCCGGTGCGGGTGTC
>JAZRGQ010000109.1:0-3638 GCA_045644405.1 Faecousia sp. | reverse complement strand
ACCGCGTCCACAATGGCGGGAATGGCATTTACCCAGGCGGGACTGGGACTGTGCCACGCCCTTGCCCACACGCTGGGCGGTGTGTTTCACATTCCCCACGGTCGACTCAACGCGATTTTGCTGCCTGCGGTGGTGAGCTGTAACGCCTACGGCGCAGGCGCAAAGTACGCAAAACTGGCGCGCTCTGCCGGTTTGCGCGGCACCCCCGATACAATGCCGCTGCGGTATCTGAAAAACGGACTGCAGCGGCTGCGGCGGGAGCTGGGTATGCCCCAGACCTTGCAGCAGGCGGGCATTTCGCCCCGGCAGGTGTGGGATTGCTCACGGGCGGTGGTGGCTGCCACACTGGCAGACCCCTGCTGCAAAACAAACCCTGTACCTGTGGAGGATTTTATGGTGCGGCGTGTGCTGGAGGAGGTAACCGGCCGTGTCTGAAACGCTTTGCTCGGTTGGACTGGATATCGGGACAACCACCACCCAGATGATTGTGTCGCGCTTGCTGGTTGAAAATGCGGCAGGGCATTTTTCTGTACCGCAAATGACCATTACCGGCAGGCAGGTTTTGTATCGGGGGCCGGTGCATTTTACTCCCTTAAAAACCGGCGCGCTGGTGGACGGACAGGCGTTGCGCGCATTGGTGGAGCAGGAATATGTCCGGGCAGGTATTACCCGACAGCAGGTAGACACCGGCGCCGTGATTATCACCGGCGAGACCTCCCGCAAGGAAAACGCCGGCGAGGTGGCGCAGGCGCTGTCGGATTTTGCGGGAGATTTTGTGGTGGCAACCGCAGGGCCTCACCTGGAAAGCATACTGGCGGCAAAGGGCTCCGGCGCGGTGGAATACAGCGCCCGGACAGGAAAGACTGTGCTGCATATCGATATTGGCGGCGGCACAAGCAACTTCGCCTTAATTGAAAACGGCTGTGTTACGGACACAGGTTGCCTGAACGTAGGCGGCAGACTTATAAAGCGGGACGGACAGGGCGTAATTACCTATGTATCCGGCGCGCTGGCGGGATTGACCGGATTGCAGGTGGGAGCGCGTCCCGACGGCGAACAAATTGACGCGCTGGCGCAAATGCTTACACAGGCGCTGGAGATGGCCTGCGGCTTGCGTCCTCGGTCGCCTCTTTTGGAAAAGCTTTCCACAAAAGAGGCGGGGACGGTGTTTTCTTTTGGCGGAAAAGAGGCGGTGCTGTCCTTTTCCGGTGGCGTGGCGGATTGCATTATGAAGGACTTGCCTGCCCTTGCTTTTGGTGATATCGGGCCTGCTTTGGGGCGGGCAATCCGGCAAAGCCGGCTTTGTCAGGGGCAGTACCGGCTGGCGGAGGAGACCATTCGCGCCACGGTAATCGGCGCAGGCTGCCACAGCGCCCAGCTGTCCGGCAGCACGGTGTATTACCGGCAGGTGCCGCTGCCTGTGAAGAATCTGCCGGTGGTAACCCTTACCGCCGGGGAACAGGAGAAGCCCGACTTGCCGGAGATTATCCGCCGGCGGGTGGCGCAAAAGGACAGCCGGCCGGTAGCGCTGTGGCTGCCCGGCTATCCGTCGCCTGCCTACAAGCAGGTGCAGCAGCTGGCAAGCGCCCTGGCAAAGGCGGTGCAGCCGGAGGGGCTGTACCTGTGCATAGAAAACGATATGGCAAAGGCGCTGGGGCATTCTCTGGCGCTGCAGCTGCCGCCGGAAACACCGGTTTTGTGTATTGACCGGGTGCAGCTGACCCAGGATAGCTTTTTAGATGTGGGTATGCCGGTGGGACCCTGCCTGCCGGTGGTGGTAAAAACGCTGGTACTGGCGCAAAACAGGTAAATTCCCCCGGTGAAAAGCGGGAGTTGGAAAGGAAACAATATGAAGTTAAAAACAACGCTGCTTGGAAAAACCTATGTTTTTCAGGACATTAAACAGGTGCTGGCAAAGGCCAACGAGGAGAAAACCGGAGACCGGCTGGCAGGATTGGCGGCGGAATCCACACAGGAACGGGTGGCGGCAAAGATTGTGCTGTCGGCGCTGACGCTGGGGGATTTGCGGGAGAATCCGGCAGTACCCTATGAGGAGGACGAGGTTACCCGCATTATTCAGGACGATGTGAACGAGCCTACCTATGCAAAAATCCGCAACTGGACAGTAGGTGAGCTGCGGGAATGGATACTTTCAGAAACCACAACAGGCGCGGATATTCGCAAGCTCAGCCGCGGACTGACCAGTGAAATGGTGGCGGCGGTATGCAAACTGATGAGCAATCTGGACCTGATTTACGGCGCTGCCAAAATCACCGTTACCGCCCACTGCAACACCACAATCGGCAAGCCCAACACTCTGTCCTGCCGGTTGCAGCCCAACCACACCACCGATGACCCGGAGGGCATTACCGCCTCGGTGCTGGAGGGCTTGAGCTGGGGCGCAGGCGATGCGGTGATTGGACTTAATCCTGTAACCGACTCGCCGGAGCAGGTGGGGAAAATTCTGCGCCGTTTTCAGGAGATTAAGGAGCACTGGCAGATTCCCACGCAGATTTGCGTACTGGCGCACATTACCGCCCAAATGAAGGCGGTGCGGCAGGGCGCGCCCTGTGATTTGATATTTCAGTCGATTGCCGGCTCTCAAAAGGGTAACGCCGCATTCGGTTTTCAGGCGGATACGGTGGAGGAGGCAAGACAGCTGCTGCTGCGCGACGGCACAGCGCAAGGACCGAACGTGCTGTATTTTGAGACCGGTCAGGGCTCGGAATTAAGCTCCGATGCCCACCACGGCACGGACCAGGTAACCATGGAGGCGCGGTGCTACGGCTTTGCAAAACGGTTTCAGCCCTTTCTTGTCAATACAGTGGTGGGCTTTATCGGGCCGGAGTATCTCTACGATGCCCGGCAGGTAACCCGCGCCGGTCTGGAGGACCATTTTATGGGAAAGCTGACCGGCGTTTCAATGGGCTGCGACTGCTGCTACACCAACCATATGAAGGCAGATCAGAATGATATTGAAAATCTGGCGACATTGCTGACCGTGGCGGGCTGTAATTACTTTATGGGAATCCCCCACGCAGACGATATTATGCTCAACTACCAGACCACCGGTTTCCGCGAAACAGCCACCTTGCGTGAGCTGACGGGAAAAACCGCAATCAGTGAGTTTCAGACCTGGCTGGAAAAGATGGGCTTTGTGGAAAACGGCAAGCTGACACCCAGAGCCGGCGACGGCTCCTGCCTGCTGTTTTAGAAGCGAACAGAAAGGACAGATCCTATGAATAAGCAGGAGCTTTCCGCTATGGTGGCGGAAATTTTACAGGCGATGGGAAACGAGCCTATGGTGAAAGGCAGTGATTACCGTCCGGAAAGTCCGGGACCGCAGCCGGCAGAAGGACCGGACGAAGGTTTTGTGGAGGATATTTCCCGGCTGGATTTGCGCAAGCTTTATCTGGTGGAAAATCCAAAAGACGGGGAGGCATTTCGCAGGCTGAAAACCAAAACACCGGCGCGGCTGGGCGCAGGTCGGGCAGGTCCGCGGTATAAGACGCTGACAATGCTCCGGTTTCGGGCAGACCACGCAGCGGCGCAGGACGCGGTGTTTTCACAAGTGCCGGAGGATTTTGCAAGCCGGAACGGTTTGATTTCCGTAAAAACCCGGTGCAAGGAAGTCGGAG
>JAZRGQ010000108.1:0-3190 GCA_045644405.1 Faecousia sp. | reverse complement strand
CACTGCGCCACCGCCGGTCTCGCTTTCCGGTTTGCCATCCTTCAGCTGGGGAATTACCTTATTGCCGGTAATCTTACCGCCGTACATATTGAAGGTAGCGCCACTCTGCAGCAGAACTGCGCCGCCCGCATCTCTTGCGGTGTTGCCGGTAATCTCGCCGTTATAGAAGTTCAGCACACTCTTGCTGGCATCATCAAAGAAACCGATGGCAGAATTCTTACCGCCGGTCAGCTTACCGGGGGTAGCTGCGCAGTCGGTAATATTCAGCGTTACATTCTTGCTGATACGGAAAACACGGTTGCTGCCGGTAGTCTCCTTTTCGACCTTAATGGTGTGGCCGTTCAGACACAGCGTCAGCGTTGTGCTGTCGAGAATACAGTTCGTGGACAAAGTTACGTCCTTTGTCAGAAAGTAGCTGCCGCTGGTAGGCAGGCTATTATCCGATGTCCACGGATCAAGCGTTACTTTCGTGTGGTTTGTATCTGTGCAGGTATCCTTGCCACAGATACAGTGCTCATGGGTAGCCGGATCCGCTGCCGTTACGCCGGTAGGCATCATCGGCAGAATCATAGCAAACGCCAGAAGCAATGCCAGAATTCTTCTCTTCATATGTTTCCTCCTAAATCCACAGAAATCATTCTGTACTACATGGTTATTGGCACAGGTCGTACAGCACCCGCCTGTCTTTTTCGCGATTATGTATTGAGACAGTTTTCGTTATCGTAAAGCCAACATTCCTTTTCACATAATACAATATCCGATTTCAAATTGCAACTACTTTTGTTGTAAATTCCGATCAATTTTAAAAATTTCCAACTATCGGTTGGTGATATTAAGATTTCAATTAAAAAATAATAAATCCGCCCACCAGTTTCAACCGCCCTATGCTGTTTTTTATAGTAACTGTCCAAAACACACCTAAACCGGCAGTCAGAATACGATATTCCGGCTGCCGGCTTTTATAGTTTCAGGGCTACCGCCCTCTGCCAGTACACTTACCGGCAGCATGGTTGCGACCATAGCAAACGCCAACTTTTCACGCGTTTATTTTAAAAAACTGCATGTAAATCGCAAGTCATTTTTACGCACATTTGAGTCATTCTTCTTTTATTGTGATTTTTAAGCATATCTTCTGGCAACAATTTCCTCATTCTTATTCCGGCGCTTTTCTTTTTTCTCTCTTACAGTAGAAAATACGCAAAAAAGGCGTGTTGCAATCAATGCAACACCCCTTTTGTTAATTATTCTTCGTCTTTCTTTGCGTCATCGATAATCTTCTGCTGGTTGGCCTTCGGCACTTCCTCATAGCGGACAAATTCCAGAGTGAACTCGCCGCGTGCCTGGGTCATCGCGCGCAGGTCGATGGCATAGCTGCTCATCTCAGCCATAGGCACTTCCGCTTCGATTACGGTATTGCCGTCTGCGTCCGGGTTCATACCCATCGGACGGCCGCGGCGCTTGCTCAAATCACCCATTACGTCGCCTACGTAGCTCTCCGGAACAGTAACTGCCAGCGCGCCGATAGGCTCAAGCAATGTGGGGTTGGCATTGGGCATTGCTTCCTTGAATGCCAGAATACCTGCCAGCTTAAACGCCATTTCATTGGAGTCAACCGGGTGGTAGGAGCCGTCATACAGCACAGCCTTCAGACCGACCATCGGATAGCCTGCCAGCGGGCCCTTCTGTACTGCTTCCTGAATGCCCTTTTCAACAGCGGGATAGAAGTTCTTGGGAACAGAGCCGCCGAACACTTCCTCTGCGAAAATCAGCTCGTCCTGCTCCTCCTGGGGCACAAAACGTACCCATACATCACCGAACTGACCGGAGCCGCCGGTCTGCTTCTTGTGGCGGCCGTGAGCCTGTACGGTTTTCTTAATCTTTTCACGGTAAGCAACCTTAGCGGGCATCAGCTCTGCGTCCACACCAAAGCGGCTCTTCAGCTTTGCCACCAGCACGTCCAACTGCTGATCGCCGGCGCCGGACAGCACCAACTGCTTTGTCTCGGCATTGTTTACAAGTGTGAAGGAAGGATCTTCCTCGTTCAGACGGTTCAGGCCGGAGCCGACCTTGTCTTCCTGACCCTTTACCTTCGGCGCGATTGCCATAGAATAGCAGGCAGGCGCATACGGCAGACCCTTCAGAGAAACCACCTTACGGGGGTCGCACAGGGTATCACCGGTTTTTACCTTATCCATCTTGCCGATAGCGCCGATGTCGCCGCAAGCCAGGCTCTTCACTTCGGTGGCCTTCTTGCCGCACATAGAGTAGAGTCTGCCCAGCTTTTCGGTCTCGCCGGTGCGGGCATTGACCAGGGTGGTGTCGGAAGTAATATCACCGGAAAGCACCTTCACATAAGAGTACTTGCCGTACTGATCTGCTACAGTCTTAAATACAAACGCAGAGGGAACACCGCCGGGAGATACTACAAATTCCTCTGTAGTGCCGTCAGCCAGAGTTGCCTTGTGATAGTTGCCCTCAATAGGATTGGGCAGCAAGTCGATAATATGGTCCATCAGCATCAGGCTGCCCAGGCAGTTGACACCAGAGCCGCACAGCACGGGGATCAAGGTGCGTTCCAACACACCCTTGTGCATACCCTTAATCATTTCGGCGTAGGTAAAGTCCTCACCGCCGAAGAACTTGTCCATAAATTCTTCGCTGGTTTCAGCAACAGATTCCTTCAGCGCGTTATTGAACTCGGTAATAACCGTTTCCTTATCTTCCGGTACCTCAATTTCAACCCGCTTCAGGCTCTGCATTTCGTAAGCGCGCTTGTTCAGTACATCGATAATGCCGGTAACCTTGCGGTTGCTGTCCCAGATGGGCACGACCACAGGCGCAATCCGGTTGCCGTATTTTTCACGCAGCGCATTGAAGGTTGCGTTGTAATCGGAGTTGTCCTCGTCTACCTTGGAGATGTAAATGAAGCAAGGCATTTCTCTGTCCTGGCAATATTTCCACGCCTTTTCCATGCCGACAGTAATGCCGTCCTTGGCAGAGACAACGATAATTGCCGCATCAGCTGCGCGCAGCGCTTCTACCACCGCGCCGGAGAAATCGAATGCGCCGGGGGTGTCCAGAACGTTGATTTTTACACTCTTGTACTCCAGAGGTACCAGCGCAGTGGAAATGGAAATATTACGGCGAATCAAGTCGGAGGCCAAGCGGTCTTAGGAAGACAACAGGTCAA
>JAZRGQ010000107.1:0-14268 GCA_045644405.1 Faecousia sp. | reverse complement strand
CCAACTGCTCCACCATCATCCCCATCACCGCGGTGAACGCGCTGAATAAGCTGGGCCCCATTCGCACTATGACCGCCTCTACTTATCAGGCAGTATCCGGCGCAGGCGCAGGCGGCCCCATCGAACTGATGGCGCAGGTAGACGCCCTTTCCAAGGGTGAGCCCTGCCAGACAAAGATTTTCCCCTACCAGATTGCCTACAACCTGATTCCCCAGATTGGCGGCGAGTCCTACGAGGGCTACACCAGTGAGGAAATGAAAATGCAGAACGAGGGCAGAAAGATTATGCATCTGCCGGAGCTGCTGGTTACCTGCACCTGTGTCCGTGTGCCGGTAGTACGCAGCCACTCCATTTCTGTCAGCTGCCATTTTGATAACCCTGTTACAGTGGAGCAGGTGCGGCAGGTTATCGCCTCTGCCCCCGGCTGTAAGCTGGTAGACGACTTGAACAGCAAGCAGTATCCGATGCCTCTGGATACCACCGATCAGGATATTGTATTCGTAGGCAGAATCCGTCCCGACCTGACTGACCCCTGCGGCATCAGCCTGTGGTGCTGCGGCGACCAGGTCCGCAAGGGCGCTGCAACCAATGCAATTCAGATTGCCGAGCTGCTGCTGGAAAAATAATCATAAAAAATGAGAGGGTGTTGCATATTTGCAACACCCTCTTTTTTACGATTCCTGGGTCAGCTGAAGAATCTGGATTCCTATGCTGCACGCCGGAGCATAGGGGCAATCCGGATACTGGCAGTCGGCTGTAACCACGCCGTCTTCCGTCTCCACCGCCACTGTGCGGCTCCCATCTGTCTGGCGGCAGTAGCCGCTGAAAAAATATTCCTGTTCCATACTATCCCTCTTTAATCACGCAAAAGCCCATCGGCTGCAGGGAAATCCAGTTAGGCGCCACCTGCCGGACACCCTTGCCCAGCAGTACAGCGCCGGTGGAAATCTCCCACGCCTGTTCGCTCCGGTTTACATAAATCTTAAGAGTGCGGCCTGCGTAGCTGCGGCAAAAGCCCAGCTGTCCCTGCTGCGCACGGAAAAAGCGTGTATCTCCCAGCTGCAGCGGTTTCTCCTGCTTTCGCAGCTGCCCCAGCTGTCGGTAATATGCCAGCAGCGCCCCGTTTTCTCTGCCCCAGGGATAGGTACGGCGATTAAAGGGATCTTTGTATCCCTGCATCTGCGCCTCATCGGCATAGTAAATACTGGGCGCGCCGGGGAGCATATACTGCAAAAACACCGCCATTTCCAGCCGTTCCAACGCCGTTTCCAGCTGAGAAGAACCCAGCTTTCGCTCTGCCAGCGCTTCACGGGGTCCGTCAAATTCATCAACCAGCGAAGTGAGAATTCTGGGGGTATCGTGGGTACCTAGCAGATTCATATTGCAACTGACCACCTGGGGCGGGTAGTTTTCCAGAATGCGCATCACCGTTTCCTGCAGCCGGGCGCCGCCGTCCCGCCGGTGCATAAAGTCAAGAATGGCTGTACGGAAGGGGTAATTCATACACGAATCCAGCTCGCCGTCCACAAAATACCGCCGCCGTTTGCCATACGCCACCTTGTTGGAGGCGTCCTCCCACACTTCGCCAATCAGAAGCGCGTCCGGCTTAATTTGGCGGATACGCTCCTTCAGCGCCTTTACAAATTCGTCGGGCAGTTCATCTACCACATCCAGCCGGAATCCGTCTGCCCCCAGCGCCAGCCAATGGGCAACCACGCTGTCCTCGCCGGTGATAATATACTCCATAAAGGCGGGGTCCATTTTGTTCACCGTAGGCAGCGTATCAAAATTCCACCAGCTGTTGTAGGAATCCGGATAGCTGTGGAAGGTGTACCAGCTGTAATAGGGAGACTGGGGGCTGTTGTACGCGCCAACACCGGGGAAAGTACTATTTTTGTTAAAATACAAACTGTTGGAGCCGGTGTGGGAATACACGCCGTCCAGAACCACCCGAATGCCTCTGCTGTGGGCGGCCTGACACATAGCGGAAAATTCCTCCGTTGTGCCAAGCATAGGGTCGGGCTGCTTGTAATCGCCGGTGTCATAGCGATGGCTGGAAAAGCTTTTACTGATGGGATTGAGATATAGAATTGTTACGCCCAAAGAGGCGATATACTCCATCTTCTCCGTAATTCCCCGAAAATTTCCGCCATAAAAATCGTTATTCAGCACTTCCCCTGTGGCAGTCGGACGCCACTGTACCTCCTCGTCCCATCGGGTATGCACTGTATAGGGGGTCAGCTTTCCTGTTAAATCGCAATCGCCGGATTTGTAGAAGCGGTCAGGAAACAGCTGGTAAATTACCGCGCCCTTTGCCCAATCCGGTGTAGTGAACTCTGCAGGAATACAGCTGAGCTGCCAGCATTCGCCTGCTTCCATATTGGTCTGGTCGCCCTGCTTAAACAGGCGGAAACCGCCGTCCTTTTTCTGCACATAGAAATAGTAATAGTACAGTCCGGTTTCAGCAAAGTGAAACTCGCCGCGGAAAATTGCATACACGCCTTTTGTCTGGGCGTATGTCATAGGCACAGAAAAGGCAGCTGTGCCGTCCTCCCGTTGAAACCGGCACGAAACCTCCACTGCGCCTACTGTAGAAGGAACGTGGATTTGCAGCGCGCAGGTTTGCTCCGGCACCAGTGTGCCGAAGGGGTCTTTATGCATTTGTTGCCGGGAATCAAACAAAATTCGCATATCCTACTCCAAATCAGGTTTTCTTTACGGAAATTATACACCAATTCCCACAAAAAGAAAAGCCAATATCAATAAAAAGCTGCTGCAAAAATTTGCAGCAGCCTTTATTATTGCTCCAGCATTTTTTGGAACAGCGCCATATAACGTTGCGCCGGTATATCCCAGCTGAAATCCTGTTCCATATCCGCCTTTTGCAGCGCGGTAAATGCTTTTTTATTATGGGTGTACAGGTGCAGACACCGCTGAATTGCCGCCGTAAAATCGTCGGCATTGTAGCTTTGGAAGGTAAAGCCCAGTCCGCCCTTTCCGTTTTCGTCCACACCGGAAACCGTATCCTTCAGACCGCCGGTAGCGTGGACCACAGGCACTGTGCCGTAACGCATTGCGTTCATCTGGCTCAAGCCGCAGGGCTCACTTTTCGAGGGCATCAGGTAAATATCACCGCCGGCATAGATGCGGGCAGCCAACCCCAGATTGAAGGTGATTTTCGCTGCCACCGCGTCGGGAAATTCTGCCTGCAAATCCCGGAAAAACTGCTCATACCGGGGTTCGCCGGTACCCAGCAGCAACAGCTGGCAGTCCTGCTCCCACAGCAGCTTGCGGATTCCGTAGCACAAAAGGTCCAGACCCTTATGCCCGGCAAGTCTTGTAACCATTACCATCAACGGCGTATCCGGACGCACCGGCAAGCCTACTTCCTGCTGCAGCGCCGCCTTGCATTGGGCCTTGCCTGTGGTAAAGGTTTTGGCATTGTAGTGGGCAGGCAGATTGGGGTCGGTTTCCGGATTGAATGTATTGGTGTCAATACCGTTAGTAATGCCGGTCAGCTTCCACGCAGCCTGAGAAAGCACTGTATCCAGCCCGTGGGCATAATACGGATACATCAGTTCCTGCGCATAGGTCTGGGAAACTGTGCTTACCTGATTGGCGCACTCAATGGCGCCCTTCATCAGATTGATGCTTCCATTCATTTCCAGCCGTCCGCGGTACTCCCAGGGCAGCGCCAGTACATCGTCAAAGAAGTCTGCCTGCGCCCAACCCTGATACTCAATATTGTGAATGGTGTATAAGCACTTTGTATTGGGGAAAAAGGGATAATACTGGGCGCTCAGGAAAATGGGAACAGGGGCTGTCTGCCAATCGTTGCACTGAATCACATCGGGAATAAAGTCCAGTGCTACCAGAGCGTCCAGACAGGCCTTGGAAAAGTAGGCAAATCGCTCCGCATCGTCCAAATCGCCATAGATAGCGCCGCCCCGGTCGCCAAAATAATACAGGTTATCGATAAAGTATACCTGTACGCCGGAAGTGTTGTTTTCCAACGCGTACACACCTGCATACTGCTGCCGCCAGCCCAACGCCACGTGGAACTGCGCCACCTGCTTTACGGAATACGCAGGGTTTTCCCGGATTTTTTTGTAGTAGGGCAGAATCAGCGCCACTTCATTGCCGGCAATCCGCGCCAGCGCAGCGGGCAGTGCCTCCATCACATCGCCCAGTCCGCCGGATTTTACAAACGGCGCGCCCTCTGAAGCCAGAATGGCGATTTTCATACAACCTCTCCTCTTTGCACAATCACCGGATTGCTGGCTGTGCCTATCAGCTTAACACCTGCGCGCACCACCACGTCCTTATCCAGTATTACATTTTCAAGATAGGCGCCCTCGCCTACCACCGAATCGTTCATAATCACACAGTTTTCCACCTGCGCGCCGGCGCCCACTGTTACCTGGCGGAACAGCACGCTGTTCTTAACTTTGCCCTCCAGCTTGCAGCCGTCAGCCACAATGCAGCTTTCAATCCGGCCGGAATCGCCGTAATAGCTGGGTACACGGTCCCGCACCTTGGTATAAACCGGGTGGTTGTTGTAAAACAGGTCAGAGCGCACCTTTTTATCCAGCAGCGCCAGAGAATTGCCGAAGTACTCCTCCACCGATTCATTAAATAGCGCCACACCGGGGAACTGGTACACATTGACGCTGACAGCGCCCTTCTGCCACTGTCCCAGCACCAAATCTCTATCCATATGATACAGGTTGTGGGCAATATGCTCTCTTACCTGCTTTGCCAGCCACTTCCGCGACAGCACGAAGATATCCATAGATGCCAGATAGTCTGCCGGCGCCACATAGTCTACCGCCATATCTGTAATTGCGCCCTGCTCGTCCAGCTTCAGCGCCAAATCCAGCTGCTTGCTGCCGTTGGCGATGCCCGCCTTGGTAACAATCGTTATATCTTTTCCGCTGGCGATATGGCTCTTGAGTACCTCGCGCAAATCGATGTTGCTCAGCACCGCAGAGTCAATCATAAATACGTACTCGTCATCTTCCGAATACTCCAGATAGCGGATTGCCGCATACAGCGACTCCAGCTTGCCCCGATAATTGCTGGTACGGCTCATAGAAAAGGGTGTCAGAAATTCCAGACCGCCCTCCTCCAGCTCCATACCCCACTCCTCACCGGAGCCGATATGATTCATCAGCGATTGATAGCTGTGGCGGGTGATAATGCCCACGTGCCGCACACCGGCAGCGCACAAATTGGACAGGGCAAAATCCACCTGTCTGTATCTGCCGCCGTAAGGCAGGCTTGCCATCGTACGTTTTTCTGTCAACGCGCCGATGGTGCCGTCATTTGCAAAAATAATTCCCATTGCTTTCATAGTCCGGCCCTCCTTACAGCATTTCACCGGGCAGCAGCACAGTATCTGCTTCCACAACTGCGCCCTTCGATGTTACACTGATTTTCTTGGCGGTTGCTTTTGTAAATGCGCCGCCTACCACCGCGTTACTGCAAACGCGGCTGTTTTCTCCCAAAATGGCGTGGCGCACAATAGCGCCCTCCTCAATCACAACGCCGGGCATAACCACACTGTCCTCTACCAGCGCGCCTTCGCCCACGGTGCAGCCTACGGAAATCACACTGTGATTGACAGTGCCGTAAATTTCACAGCCTTCGGCAATAAAGCTGTTGGCAGTTTTGGCGCAGGCATCTATGTAGGAAGACGGGTGGGCATCATTACGGGCATAGATTTTGGTGTTCTCATCACCGCCAATGTCAAACTCCGGCGGATTGCCCAGCAGCTCCATATTCGCCTCCCACAGCGACTCGATGGTACCCACGTCCTTCCAGTAGCCACGGAACTGATACGCCATCATTTTGTGTCCGGCTGCCAGCAGCTTGGGGATAATATTGCCGCCGAAATCGTTGGCAGAATCCTTATCCTCCTCATCGGCAATCAGCGCTTCCCGCAAAACCTGCCAGTTAAACACATAAATACCCATAGAGGCATTGGTGGACTTAGGCTTTTTGGGCTTTTCCTCGAACTCGTAAATAGTGTTGTCCGGATTGGTATTGAGAATGCCGAATCGGGACGCTTCACGCAGCGGCACTTCCCGTACCGCGATGGTGCAGGAGGCTTGATTTTTGGCGTGGTACTCAATCATTTCCGCGTAATCCATTTTATAAATATGGTCGCCGGAGAGAATGACCACATAGTCGGGGTCAAGGCGCTCGATAAAATCAATATTCTGGTAAATTGCGTTGGCAGTACCCTTATACCAGCCGCTCTTCTTGTCGTGCCGTTCATAGGGTGGCAGCACCTGAGCGCAGCTATGGGTCTTGTTCAAGCCCCAGGGCTGTCCGTTGCCGATATACTCATTCAGCTCCAAAGGCTGATACTGGGTCAAAATACCCACCGTATCAATACCGGAATTGACGCAGTTACTCAAGGGAAAATCGATAATGCGGTATTTTCCTCCAAAGGGAACCGCCGGTTTTGCTGTTTTCTCCGTTAATACCTTTAGCCGGCTGCCTTGTCCGCCAGCCAGCAGCATTGCAATCGCGCGTTTTTTCTGAAAGTACATAGTTGCACAGCTCCTCTTTCCCAGATTCAAAACTCAAACTTTTGCGGAACACTTTCCACCTACTACAACAATATCATATTTTCTATATTTAGAAAAGCTTTATTTTTTCTGAAAATTGTATAAAATTTTTGGTAAATCTTCTATATCCGGCAGGGAAACCGGTGCTTTCCCCGGATTTTCACATTCGCGTAAGCACTTTTCCATCCACAAAACGCCGTGCCACTCGCCCAGCTTATAGCCGCACGCAGGCATACAGCAGGTGGTTTGGTAGCCCATCGCCGTGTGAAAATCCACCGAGGACTGATTGGCGGTGGTAATCAGGGCATACACCTTACAGTAGCCCTGCTTTGTCAGCAGCGCCTCCAGCGCCTGATACAGCGCCCTGCCGATGCCTCTGCCCCGGGCCTCCTGCACAAGATAAACCGATGCCTCCGCGCACCACTGATATGCCGCCCGTTCAAAGGGCAGACTTCCGTAGGCATAGCCCAGCACCTGTCCCTGCTCCTCCCAGACCAGCCAGGGAAACCGCTGGGTAATGGCGGCAAACCGGCGTGTAAATTCCTCAAGGGTGGGTAATACATATTCAAAACTGATTGCAGTTTTCTCCACATAGGGCCTGTAAATTTCCAAAATGCGGGGAATATCCGCATGCGTTGCCATTCGTACAGACATACACTACCTCCTTACCGGTCATACTCCTATTGTACGCCAGAACAAACTGTCCGTCAAGAATTGCAATTTGTGCGGTTGACAAAATCGGCTCTCGAGGTATACAATAGGGATATCTTATTAATTAAGGAGGATACCGTATGGACGCCGGCAGTAGTGGCAATATATCGGACCGAAGTAGACTGTGCGCCCATATACGGCGCCGCCCTTAAGTTTCCCGATGTGTTGCCCCGTTATTTACCGACCGTTGCGGTCAATAAAAAACGAGGGAGGATACACCAATGACAGAACGCTTTGCCCTTGTAGAGCAAGCTCTGACGCATATGCTGGAAGAAAAGAAATATGCAGCTGTGCGCGATATGCTGAAAACAATGAATCCGGCAGACATCGCCGGACTATTCTCCGGCCTGGAGGCGCAAAAGCTGCCTCTGTGCTTTCGCCTGCTGCCAAAGGAGCTGGCTGCAGAGGCCTTTGTGGAAATGGATCCCGATGAGCAGGCGCTGCTGATCCGGAGCTTTTCCGATAACGAGCTGAAAGAGGTTATCGACGAACTGTACGTCGACGACGCCGCCGATCTGGTAGACGAAATGCCTGCCAATGTGGTAAAACGGATTTTGCGGCAGGCAGATCCGGAAATGCGCCGCTCCATTAACCAGATTCTCCGTTTTCCGGAGAACTCTGCAGGCTCGATTATGACTACGGAGTACGTTTCCCTGCGGCCGAAAATGACTGTAGGCGAGGCAATTCTGCGTATTCGCCGGCAGGGTGTGGACAAGGAAACCATCTACACCTGCTATGTAACAGAAGGCAGAACACTGCTGGGTCTTGTTACCGTAAAAGATTTGCTGCTGGCAGAAGACGATGAGATTCCCGTTTCCGAGATTATGTTAACTAACTTGATCTCCGTTACAACCCTCACCGACCAGGAAGAAGTGGCGCGTATGTTCCGCAAGTACGACTTCCTTGCCCTGCCTGTGGTGGACAACGAAAACCGTATGGTGGGCATTGTAACCTTCGACGACGCGATGGACGTTCTGGAAGAAGAGGTTACCGAGGATATGGAGATTATGGGTGGTATGCTGCCCTCGGAGCGCACCTACCTTAAGAGTTCCGCCTGGGAGCTGTGCAAAAACCGGATTCCCTGGCTGCTTTTGTTAATGCTCTCCGCCACCTTTACCGGTATGATTATCACCGCCTTTGAAGGCGCGCTGTCTGCCCAGGTGGCGCTGACCGCCTTTATCCCTATGCTGATGGGTACCGGCGGTAACTCCGGCTCTCAGTCCTCTGTTACCATTATCCGCGCCCTGAGTCTGGGAGAGCTGCGCGGCAGCGACCTGCCCCGTGTGCTCTGGAAGGAAATCCGTACCGCTTTTCTGTGCGGCATTATTGTTTCCGTTGTCTGTTTCCTGAAGGTCTGGTTTATTGACCGGGCGCTGCTGGGCAACAGCGATATTACCCTGCAGGTGGACCTTGTGGTCTGTCTGGCGCTGCTGGTAACCATTATTCTTGCCAAAATCACCGGCGCTGTGCTGCCTATTCTTGCAAAAGCTGTACACCTTGACCCGGCGGTAATGGCAAGTCCTTTCATCACCACCATTGTTGACGCGCTGTCCTTATTGGTATACTTCCTGTTTGCCAATCTGGTTCTGGGGCTATAAACGCGCACATTTTTTCACTCAGGAGGCTATTCCCCCGTGAAGTATATGAAGCAATTTCTGATTGTGCTGCTGTTTTCCTACTTAGGAGAACTGCTGCAGCGCTGGATACCGCTGCCGATACCTGCAGTCATCTATGGGCTTGTGCTGATGCTGCTGGCGCTTTGCACCGGTCTTGTAAAGCCGAAGCATATTGCAGATATTTCCCAGTTCCTCATCTCACTGCTCCCCCTGTTCTTTGTGGCGCCGGCTGCGGGCATTCTGCAGTACTGGGATTTGCTTGCGTCCAATGTCGTAAAGATTATTGTGATTATCCTGATATCCACCTGCGTTGTATTTGCTGTCAGCGGCTTGGTTTGCAAGTGGCTGCAGAAGATTGGAGGGAAGTCCAATGGGTGAGATTCTGGGGAGTGGCTCCCTGTTTGCCCTGGCTTTAACCCTGGGCGCCTACTTATTCGGTTTGTGGTGCCAGAGTAAGCTCCGGGTTTCCCTGTGCAATCCCATATTGATTGGCGCGATTATCGTACCTGTTGTGCTGCTGATTGTGAAAATTCCCGCAGAAACCTTCCAGCAGAGCACAGCCCTGTTTTCCTGGTTGCTGACGCCGGCGACCGTATGTCTGGCGCTGCCGATGTACGAGCAGCTGAAAATTCTGCGCAAAAAGCTGCCTGTGATTCTGGCCAGTGTAACCGCAGGTACATTGGTAAGTCTTGCTTTCATAGCCATTGTAGGCGTGCTTTTGAAGCTGGACTATCAGACCCTCGTTTCCCTGCTGCCCAAAAGCGTAACCTCTGCAATCAGTATGCCTCTGGCAGAACAGAACGGCGGCATTAGCGCTTTGGCTACCATTTCCGTCGTCATCACCGGTATTTTCGGCAGCTTGATTGCACCGGCATTTTGCAAACTGCTGAAGCTGACCGACCCTGTCAGTCAGGGCGTGGCAATCGGTACCTCCAGCCATCTGGCAGGCACTTCCAAAGCTACCGAAATGGGTGAACTGCAAGGCGCAGTCAGCACTGTTGCGCTGTCTGTTGCCGGTATTTTGACCGCGATTCTCTTCCCGTTTGTGGTGCAATTTATTTAATATCTCAAGAGGCTGTTTGGCAACAGCCTCTTTTTTTTCGCAAATTTCTCTTGACAGCACCTGTATTCTCGTGTATGCTAACTGTACTAGTACGGTTAATACAGTTGACCTGCAAAAGGAGGTATGCATATGGTCCATTTGGATTATCGGGACGCCCGCCCGATTTACACCCAGATTGCCGATGCTTTTCGCGCCCAAATTCGCGCCGGTGTGCTGGTGCAGGAGGATAAGCTCCCCTCAGTACGTGAGCTTGCCACCCAGCTTGCCATCAACCCCAACACAATCCAGCGCGCTTACCGCGAGCTGGAAGCGCAGGGTTGGATTGCCTCGGTTGCCGGCAAGGGCAGCTTTGTCTGCCGGCGGGCAGATACCGCGGCGCAGCAGGCGCTTTGGGCAAGCTTTGATGAAGCTGCGCAAGCCTTGCTTGCCGCAGGAGAGACACCCCAAAGCCTTATCGAACATCTGAAGCAAGGAGGCGTTTATAATGCTTGAACTGCAAAACATTACGAAAACCTTTGGCAAATTCAAAGCGCTGGACGATTTGAGCCTGTCTGTGCCTCAGGGAGCAGTCTACGGACTGGTCGGTCCCAACGGCGCGGGCAAAACCACCGCAATCCGCCATATGACCGGCGTATACCGCCCCGACAGCGGCTGTGTTACACTGGAGGGTCTGCCTGTCTACGAAAACCCCATAATCAAAGAGCGAATCTGCTCGATTCCCGATGATATTTTCTACTTCTCCTCCGCCACACTGGAGGATATGCGCCGGTTTTACCGGGGCATTTACCCGAAATTTGACGACGCACTGTTTCAGCGGCTGTATGACGTATTTCAGCTGCCCAAAAAATCCCCCCTGCGGCGGTTTTCCAAGGGTATGCAGAAGCAGGCTGCTTTCCATTTGAGTATCTGCACCCGTCCGGATATGCTGATTCTTGACGAGCCGGTAGACGGCCTCGACCCGGTAATGCGGCGGCAGGTATGGAGCCTGATTCTTTCCGACGTTACCCAGTACGGCACCACGGTTCTGATTTCCTCCCACAACCTGCGGGAGCTGGAGGATATCTGCGACCACGTAGGCATTATGGATAAGGGCAAAATGCTGCTGCAGCGCAGCCTTGCGGATATGCAGGGCAACACTGTAAAGGTGCAGCTGGTGGGCGAAATTCCGGAGAATCTGGAGGTACTCCATCAGTCCAGCTCCGGCAGACTGCAAACTCTGGTTGTGCGCGGCACTGCTCAGGCAATCACCCAGCAGCTGCAGGCGCTGCGCCCGTCCTATTTTGATGTGCTGCCCCTTTCTCTGGAGGAGATTTTCATTTACGAACTGGGAGGTGTGAATTATGAAGTTAAGAACATCGTACTTTAATGGCACCGTTCTGAAAAAGGACCTGACCCGCTTTGCCCCTGTGTGGGTGCTGTACGCCATCTTCCAGCTGATGACTGTGCTGCTTATGTCCCGCGGCCACGATTCTGTAGCCCGCTTTGCTGCAGACGCCGATGACATTATGCGCTCTATGGGCACTATCAACTTCTGCTACGCCGGACTTTGCTCCCTGCTGCTCTTTGGCGACCTGTTTTCAGGCCGCAACTGTAACGCGCTGCACGCAATGCCGATGCGCCGGGAGGGCTGGTTCCTGACGCACCTGTGCGCCGGTTTCCTGTTCTTCCTGATTCCCTGCGCGCTGGGCGCAGGACTTGCCGCCCTGCTGCTGGAAGAGTATTTTTACCTTGCCCTGCTTTGGCTGGCTGTGATGGCGCTGCAGTTCTTATTCTTCTTTGGCGCAGGCGCATTCAGCGCTTTGTGCGCCGGCAACCGGATTGGTATGCTGGCTGTTTACGGCATTTTAAACTTCCTGTCCGTTCTGGTAACCGGTCTTGTTTCCACCTTCTACCTGCCCCTGCTTTACGGTCTGCAGCTGGATACAGAACGGTATCTGTTCTGCAGCCCGGTGGTGGGCTTTATGGAGTGCAATTATGTAAAGCTGACCTACGATAAAATCAAGGGAACGATTTTCAGCGGTCTCATTGGCGCTGATTGGCGCTTTACTGCCATTACTGCCGGCGTTGGCGTGCTTTTGCTGGTAGCTGCTTTGGCGCTTTACCGCAAGCGCAAGCTGGAAAACGCAGGAAACTTCATCAGCTTTGCCGCAGTATCGCCTGTATTTCTTGTTATCTACACCCTGGGTGTGGGTATGCTTTTCTACCTGTTCTCCGATCTGTTTGACAGCGAAATCCGCTACCTGTTCTTAAGTCTAGGTCTTGCAATCGGTTTCTTTACCGGTAAAATGCTGCTGGAACGGAAACTGAATATTTTCCGCGGAAAAACCTTCTTAGGCTTTGCCTGTCTGGTAGTAATATTTGCCGCCACGCTGGTTGCCACGCGGCTGGACCCGGTGGGCATCACCCGCTATGTCCCCCGGCCCCAGCAGGTTGTCAGCGTAGAGCTGTCCACAGACCGGCAGTCGGTTTCCCTGTCTGAGGAGCAGGACATTCAAGCCATCACCCACCTGCACCGTTCGCTGATTGACAACCCGGGCGAAGATAACTATTTCAACCACCTGGAGCTGCGCTACAAAATGAAAGACGGCACTACGGTATCGCGGCGGTACTATATGGACGAAACGCTGAAAACCGACGCAGTTCTCAAAGGCTATTTTAACAACTTTGCAAACATCTTCGGCAGAGAAAAGGACGTCCTGCTGGATACGGTTCTGCGCATTGAAATCCAAAGCAATTACACAAATACTCCGCCCATTATCCTGTGCAACAAAATGATGTACACCGGGGAAACGGATATGGAGAAGTATGAGGGCGAATCGATTGTCTTTACCATTGACGCCAAATTTTCCGACTCCCCTGTAGCCTGCGGTCTTGTGGACGCCCTGCTTGCCGACTGCGAGGCAGGCAATCTGACCCAAAGCTACTTCTTCCACGATAACAAGGCCCCGTACGGCTGGATTACTTTTGAAATGCTGCCGGCGAACAAGCAGGCCGGCAAGGTGAACTCCTACGGAACGGAATACGCAAGCATTGAGATTTACGAATCCGCCGCCAATACCATCGCGTACTTTCAGAGCCTGGCAAACCAGTCCAACGGCTGATTGACTGCTATAAAAAGGCGTGTTGCAAACTTTGCAACACGCCTTTTTCTTATTCCGGCAGCAACCGGAAGGCGGTTATTCCCTGTAAAAAAACCGCCGATTTTACCCCTATTTTCCGCCTATGGTTAAAAATGCCGGATTTTGCAGAGAAAAAACCCCATAAAACGTCGCTTTTTAGCCAATTCTGCATTTGACTTTTTCCCTGTTTTGCGATAGAATAAGGACGTTATATTATGCGTCGAGAAAAACATCGGCGCTAGAATTTTGTATAGTAGGAGGACATCACATTGAAGGATTGGGCATCTTTAACAACTGTTGAAGAGATGGAAGAAGCTACCAACTCTTTGCTGGAGAACGGCAAAAAAGTCGGTGCCGACTCCTGGCAGCAGCGCGCTAAAAACCAAACACCCCACTGTGGCTTTGGTGAGGCCGGTACCTGTTGCCGTATTTGTTCTATGGGTCCGTGCCGTATCACACCGAAGGCACCCCGCGGTATCTGCGGCTGCGACGTACACGGTATTGTAGGACGTAACTACCTGCGCTTCACCGTTGGCGGTACTGCAGCGCACTCCGACCACGGCCGTGAAATTATGCACACCCTGCACCAGACCAAGGAAGGCGGCAACTATCAGGTCAAGGATCCTGAAAAGCTGATTCGCATCGCCAAGGAATGGGGCGTTGAAACCGAGGGTAAGGACATCTACGATCTGGCGCACGAAATGGCTGTTGCCGGTCTGATGGAGTACGGTAAGCCCTTCGGCACCCAGCTGTTCGCCAAGCGCGCACCTGAGTATACTCAGCAGCTGTGGGAAAAGGCAGAAATCACTCCCCGCGCTATCGACCGCGAAATTTCCACCGCAATGCATATGACCCATATGGGTTGTTCTTCCCTCCCCGAGGCTCTGATTCGTCAGTCCCTGCGGGCAGGCCTGTCTGACGGCTGGGGCGGCTCCATGATGGGTACCGAATTCTCCGACGTTATGTTCGGCACTCCCAAGCCTGTGGATACCGAGGCAAACATCGGCGTTATGGAAAAGGACAACGTAAACATCGTGGTACACGGCCACGATCCCTCCCTTTCCGAAATGATTGTACACTACGCAAACGACCCCGAAATGATTGCTTACGCCAAGGAAATGGGCGCTAAGGGCATCACCGTTTCCGGTGTGTGCTGTACTTCCAACGAAGTAACAATGCGCCAC
>JAZRGQ010000106.1:0-3473 GCA_045644405.1 Faecousia sp. | reverse complement strand
GGTCAGCTCAGCCAGGGGGTTGTTCTGATCCATAAACTGAGACAGGGGGCTGGAACCGAAGAATTCCTTAATAACTGCAGTTACAGGACGGATATTGATCAGGCTCTGGGGAAGTCGGATCGTAGCCATGTCGTTCTGTGAGCCAAGGAGTTGGATTGACCTTTGTCTTCCTAAGACCGCTTGGCCTCCGACTTGGTCAGCTCAGCCAGGGGGTTGTTCTGATCCATAAACTGAGACAGGGGGCTGGAACCGAAGAATTCCTTAATAACTGCAGTTACAGGACGGATATTGATCAGGCTCTGGGGCGTTACTGCGTCCAGATCCTGTACAGTCATTCTCTCGCGAATCACGCGGTCCAGACGGCTGAAGCCAATCCGGAACTGATTCTGCAGCAGCTCGCCTACGCAGCGCAAACGGCGGTTGCCCAGATGGTCAATGTCATCAGCAGTGCCAACGCCCATTGCCACACAGTTCAGGTAGTTGATAGACGCCATAATATCGTCTGCGATGATGTGCTTGGGAATCAGCGCATCGATATTCTCGGCAATTGCCTCCTCCCAGCCGTCGGCGGGAACAGTGTCCAGCATTTCCTTCAGCACGCTGAAGCGGACTCTTTCCTTAATGCCGTAGACCTTGGGATCAAAGTCAACAAAGGCAGCCATATCAACCATATGGTTGGAGAACACCTTAACATTCTGATCGCCTACACGAATCACAGCCTCGCAAACACCGCATGCGCTCAGCTCCTTAGCGCGGGTGCGGCTGATGATTTCGCCGGGCATTGCCAGAATCTCACCGGTCATAGGATCGGCAATGGGCTCTGCCAGCTCCTGGCCGCTGATACGGCTCCAGATGTCCATCTTCTTATTGAACTTATAGCGACCTACAGCGCTCACGTCGTAGCGGTGGGCATCGAACAGCAAGCCCTCCAGATGGGCAGTTGCAGTCTCCACCGTGGGAGGCTCACCAGGACGCAGCCGGCGGTAAATTTCCAGAAGACCCTCTTCCCGTGTCTTGCAGGTATCCTTTTCCATAGTGGCAAGGATTCTGGGGTCATTGCCGAACATTTCCTTAATCTTCTCGTCAGTGTCCACACCCAGCGCGCGAATCAGGCAGGTAATGGGCAGCTTGCGGTTTTTATCAATCCGCACCCAGAAAATGTTAGACAGGTCGGTTTCATACTCCAGCCAGGCGCCGCGGTAAGGAATTACCGTTGCGGTATAGGTATGCTGGTCAGCCTTGTCCACCTCGTGTCCGTAGTACATACCGGGGCTACGTACAATCTGGGAAACAATGACACGCTCAGCGCCGTTGATCACAAAGGTGCCGCCGTTTGTCATAATGGGGAAATCTCCCATAAAGATTTCCTGTTCCTTGATTTCGTCGGTCTCGGTATTGCGCAGACGTACCCGCACCTTAATGGGCTTTGCATAGGTAGCATCGCGCGCCTTGCACTCCTCGATGGTATACTTGGGCTTATCGTTCATGGTGTAATCCAAGAAACTCAGCTCCAGTTTACCGGAGAAGTCGGAAATCACGCCAACATCTTTAAAGACCTCGCGCAGGCCCTCGTCCAGAAACCACTGATAAGAGTCTTTCTGGATTTTCAGCATATTGGGCATTTCCAAAATTTCCTGATACTTTGCATAAGACTTACGCATCGTCTTACCAAACATCTGGTCCTTGACCATTGCCATATGGATCATCACAGCCTTTCTTTCGGCATTTGCCGGAATGTGTGTTGTTTGATACGCCAGGTGTGGTTGTCAATTTGTTGACTTTCGCTATTGACACCGCTCTATTCCCGTGGTAAAATAGCTTTGCGAAGGAATTGTGCAGAAAATGGCATAGTACCACAGTATAGGAAATCATTCTAACACAGTTTCCTTTTAATGTCAATTGATATTTTACATTTTCCGGAGATTTTTTCTCCGGTTTTTTATTCTGATACAGCAAAGCCGCCCTGCTGAAAAGCAAGGCGGCTTTTATTCTTCTGTTAACCTGTCTGCCGACGGAGCAGCGCCTGCTCCTGCCGGTAAAACTGTTTTGCAATCACACGGCAAATCTGGCGGGTACGTATCATCTCGCGTACGTGTGCAAAGTCCGACCACTGGACCGCATCTGTCTCCCCGGGCAAAAGCACAATTTTTTCCAGCGGCACATTGCGTTGCAGGCAGTAGTGGTCATAGTGGGTGTTTCTGTCCCGACAGGATTCCAGAAACTCAAATTCCTCCGGCTGCGCCAGAATCCCTGTTTCTTCAAACAGCTCTCTGGCAATTCCCTGCCGACTGGTTTCTCCTGCTTTCACAGCGCCGCCGGAATTCTCCCAGGTGCCGGCGCCTGACTTTTCCGGCGCACGTCTTGTGAGCAGCAGCTTTCCCTTGCCGTCATATACCCAGACACAAACCACCAGACCGTACTCCCCTTTTTTCCAGGGTGTTCCCCTTTTGTGGATACGGCCGGTCAGATTTCTGTCCTTGTCATAAATGTCATTCCATTCTTGCATAATCGTTTCTCCAAAATATTCTTTTTTCAGTATACCACACACCACCAAAATTGCAAGGCACAGAATTTCCCACTGCCCGGTTGTTTTGCTTGCATTTTTCTCGTTATATACTATAATAATCCGGTAATGATACATACATCGAGGTTACTATGAAAATACGCACAGTCGGCAAGGCGGATTTTTACCGCACCATATTCGCTCTTGCCATTCCTATGATTATTCAAAACGGCATTACTAACTTTGTCTCCTTGCTGGATAATATTATGGTAGGCCAGATAGGCACAGTGCAAATGAGTGGCGTGTCTATCATCAACCAGCTTCTGCTGGTGTTCAATTTAACACTTTTCGGTATCAATAACGGCACCGGCCTGTTTTCTGCCCAGTACTTCGGCTCCAATGATATGCAGGGCGTCCGCTACAGTATGCGCTTCCGCATACTTGCCAGCGTACTTTTATCTGCGCTGTGTATGGGACTGCTGATTGGCTTCGATGCGCCGCTGATTGGTATCTTTCTGCGCGGCGAGGGCTCTGCAGCAGAAGCAGAGCAGATTATGCTGTGCGGCAAAGAATATCTGTATCTTATGCTTTGGGGACTGATCCCCTTTGCCCTTTCCAACGCCTACGCCGGTACGCTCCGCGAAGGCGGACAGGCTACTGTCCCTATGCTTGCGGGTATCGCAGCGGTATTTGTCAATCTTGTGTTAAACTACATTTTGATTTTCGGTCATTTGGGAGCGCCTTCGATGGGTGTGCAGGGCGCAGCCATTGCCACCGTAGTTTCCCGCTTTGTTGAGCTTCTGATTATGGCGCTATGGACCCACTGCAATCCAAAGAAAAACCCCTTTATCAAGGGTCTTTACCGCAGCATTTCCCTTCCCCTGCCTCTGCTGAAGCAATTTATCATCAAAGGTATCCCTCTTACCTTCAACGAAGTTTTGTGGGCATGCGCCAACACCTTCATTATCCA
>JAZRGQ010000105.1:0-4589 GCA_045644405.1 Faecousia sp. | reverse complement strand
TGATATGGACGTTGCCAATATCGAGGAGATTTTTGCCTTTGGCGAGCTGGACCGGCTGTTCATTAATTTCCCCGACCCCTGGCCCAGAAAGAAAAACGCAAAGCGGCGGCTGACGCACCCGGGCTTTTTTGACAAATACTGCCGGGTGGTAGCTGCCGGCGGGCAAATCCATTATAAGACAGATAACGCCCCGCTGTTTGAGTATTCCTTAGAGGAGTTTGCAGCCTGCGGTCTGGAGGTACAGGCGTTGACCCGCGACCTTCACGCCAATGGCATCACCGGTATTATGACCGGATATGAGGAGAAATTTCACGCCTTAGGCACACCGATTAACCGGTGTGAGGTGGTGTGTAAGCCCTTTATCTTGCCCCCGGAGGAAAAGAAAGAGGAACAGCAGTAAATGACGTATTTTGCAGGAAATTGTGATGTGGCAGTGGTTGGCGCCGGACACGCCGGAATTGAGGCGGCACTGGCGGCAGCCCGACTTGGCCTGGAAACAATTCTTTTTACAATCAATATGGACGCGGTGGGCAATATGCCCTGCAATCCTGCTATCGGCGGTACGGGCAAAGGGCATCTGGTGCGGGAGCTGGACGCGCTGGGCGGTCAGATGGGTCTGGCGGCGGACGCAGCGTGTATTCAGTACCGTATGCTCAACCGGGGCAAAGGCCCTGCAGACCACTCTTTGCGGGCGCAGGCGGACCGGCGGAAGTACCAGCAGGTGATGAAGCATACGCTGGAAAAACAGCCCCGTTTGCAGTTAAAGCAGGCGCAGATTACCGAGCTTGTAATGGAAAACGGCGTGCTTGCGGGTGTAAAGACCCAGCTGGGGGCGATTTATCGCGCCCGGGCGGTGATTTTATGCACAGGCACATTTCTGGACAGCACCATTGTTATTGGCGAGTCGGTGATTGCCTCCGGTCCGGACGGTATGCACCCTTCTCAGGGTCTTACGGAAAATTTGGAGGCATTGGGACTTTCTATGCGCCGGTTCAAGACCGGCACACCTCCCAGAGTCAACCGCCGCAGCATCGATTTTTCAAAAATGGAAATTCAGCAGGGCGATGAGATTCCTGAGCCCTTCAGTTTCCGTACCCGCCGCCGCCCCAATAATCGGGCGGTGTGCTACCTGACCTATACCAACGAAAATACCCATCAGGTAATTCGGGACAATCTGCACCGCAGCCCTATGTATGACGGTACGATTTCCGGCGTAGGACCCCGCTACTGTCCAAGTATCGAGACCAAGATTGTCCGTTTTGCGGAGAAGCAGCGCCATCAGCTGTTTGTAGAGCCCTGCGGTCTGGATACGGAGGAAATGTATATCCAAGGGTTTTCTTCCAGTATGCCGGAGGACGTGCAGCTGCAGATGCTGCATACGGTGGCAGGTCTGGAGCACGCGGAAATGATGCGTCCGGCGTACGCCATTGAGTATGCGTGTATTGACCCAACCCAGCTGCTGCCTACGCTGGAGTGCAAGGCGATTAAAGGACTCTACGGCGCAGGTCAGTTTAACGGCACCTCCGGTTATGAGGAGGCGGCTGCCCAGGGACTGGTGGCAGGTATTAATGCGGCGCTGAAGCTGCAGGGGAAAGCGCCTATGGTGCTGACAAGAGATACCAGCTACATCGGCACGCTGATTGATGATCTGGTAACAAAGGGTACAGAAGAGCCCTACCGGATTATGACCAGCCGCTCCGAGTACCGGCTGCTGCACCGGCAGGACAACGCGGACCGGCGGCTGACTGCCATCGGCGCTGCGGTGGGCCTTGTTCCCAAAAGCCGGCTGAAGCAGGTGGAGAAGAAATATAAGGCGGTGGAAGAAGAAATCCGCCGGCTGGAGGCAAAGGGCGTGCCTGCAAGCGACGGGTTAAATGCTATGCTGGCGCAGCGGGATTCCGCGCCGGTAACAAGCTCTGCCCGACTGGCGGACTTGCTCCGCAGACCCCAAGTAACCTATGAAGATTTGGCGCCCTTTGATAAGGAGCGCCCCAACCTGCCTGCTGCGGTAACCGAGGCGGTGGAAATCCAGATGAAGTATGCCGGCTACCTTGCCCGGCAGGAAAAGCAGGTGGAGGTGTTCCGGAAAGAGGAATCCCGCCGTCTGCCGCCGGAGCTGGATTACAGTACCATTAGCGGACTGCGGCTGGAAGCCAGGGAAAAGCTGCAGCAGATTAGACCTATGTCTATCGGACAGGCGGGAAGAATTTCCGGTGTCAGCCCCGCAGACGTGGCGGTGCTGCTGATTTGGCTGGAGCAGAATCACACAGGAGAATAAAAATTACGCGGCAGAAAACCTCTGCCGCGTAATTTTTTTATTGTATATCAGCAGCAGAAAAAGCCGCCGCGGCAGAAAAACATCTGCAGAAAATAGCACAGGCAAAGAGAAGAACAGGGGATACCGCCGGTGGCAAAGCCGCGGAAATTGCCTGCGTGCCGGCGGTATGCCATACCGCCGTTTTCGATTTGATTCAGCGCCTCCAGATACTCGGGATTTCCCGGGTCCATCGATACAGCCCTGCGAATGTGCTCCAGCGCGGTTACCTGATTGCCCAGACCGCTGTGCGCCAGCGCAGACAGGTAATACCATCTGGCGTCTTTGACAGCTGCGCCGTCCAGCGCATTCAGCGCCTCCCGATACCGCCCGAAACGGATATAATTGTAGGCTGCCTGCTGGGCGTTGCTTGTATTCGCAGATTGCTGTTGCCATCTGCCGCCGAAGGGGTCATAACCGGAATGCTTTGCAGGGTCTTTGATTTGCTCATAGGCAGCATTTATCTGCTGCATTTTCTGCGCAGCTACAGGGTCGTTGGGGTTACGGTCCGGGTGGTACTTTTTTGCCAAACGCCGGTAAGCCGCTTTGATTTCCTCGTCAGAGGCATTGCGGCTAACACCCAGAATCTGATAGGGATCGTCAATCATTGGTTTCCTCCTGCTTTCGCTGCCGTCTGCGGTACTCAATCCAAACACCGCTGTAAAGAATGTTGTCAAGAATCGCCTTGTCCTGCACCAGCGGCAGCCGCTCGTAAAACTCAGTACACCTGCCCATATCCAGCACAAGGTATTGTTCCCACTGGGCAGGGTTTTCTTCCATACCCATAGCAATAAAGGGGTTATAGCGGCATTTTTTCAAATCCTGCCGATAGTCCACGGCAGCATCTGCAAGGTAAATGTACCTGCCCAGCGCCATACCCATTTGCCGCAGCGCCGGCGCCCACAGGTCTTCCTCGTAGACCAGCAATTCTGCTAGAAGCGCGCCAAAACAGTTTGCCGGCAAATCCGGATTGTCGCAGCCGGCGGCTTCCAGACGGGACAGCTCGGCGATGTGGGTGTCAATGGCGGCGCACTGGCGGGGGTAGCGCTGCTGGATTGCCGGCAGGCTTTTCTCCAGCAGGGAGGCTACCGCTTTTGCCGGCAGGCTGCGCTCATCCTGGTAATCGTCCAGCGCCTTATAGTATGCCAGCGCCACATTCATATCCGCGCCGTAGCGGATAAAGGTGTTATCTGTCCAGGGGCGGGGGTGAATGGGGTGCAGGTGGCAGGCGCCGCTGCCGGTGGTTTCCTCCGGCTCGTAAAGACTCATTAACAAAAGGCAGAGAAACGCCATATCGTAGCTGAGGCTGAGTCTGGCAAGATTGGAGCTGCGCTGCCGGATTTGGCGGCAGATGCCGCAATACACCTGGCTGTAGCGGGATTTTTCTTCCTTTTGCAGCTCGCCCACATTTGCCATTAAGTATCCGAACACAGCATATCCCACCTTTCTCCAGTCAGTATACTACCCTTTTGTGAACAGACGGTAAACGTTTGTAAAAAAGAATTTAACAGGGTAAAAAGGCAATGCCGCTGCTTGTGCAGCGGCATTGAAAGTTTGAAAATTACAGATACTGCTTAATTTTCTCGGAAGCCAGCGCCGGATCGTCGGAAACGGTGATGGTAACGTTCATATTGTTCTGCTGGGCAAATTCTGCGCACCACAGGACAAATGCCTCACCGGCTTCACGGTCGGAGCCGATGGTCTTATACAAATTATCGATGTACACATTGGTAATGTCAAAATTACCGGCATGCAGGGCGCTGAGGAAACGGTTGAGCATATCGGAATTGGTGATACCGTACTCTTTGGAGTTAACAAGGCGTACACGATAGTTAATATCATATGTTAACTGCTTGCCGTACTCAATGCAGACAACGTCGCCCTGAGCGCTGGCTACTGCAGCGTTGATGGAATCGACCATTTTCTTGGTCTTACCGGAGCCTTTCAGGCCCATAATTAATTGAATCATAGAGAAGTCCTCCTTTGCTGTCCAGCATATAAATTGCTGTATGGTAATTTTACCAGCTATCTGGGAATTTTGCAAGCCCTAATTGTGCATTCGGCAAATAAATTTTCTAAGAGCAGGGAAAAAGGCCTGTTATAGCAAAATCCCCCCGGTTTTCGGGGGGATAAATGCTTATACTTCATAGCCGGGCTTACCCAGCAGCTGGAACATATTGCGCTTGTAGAATTCTACGCCGGGCTGGTTGAAGGGATTTACACCCAGCATATAGGCAGATACGCCGCAAGCCAGCTCGAAGAAGTAGAACATCTC
>JAZRGQ010000104.1:0-4545 GCA_045644405.1 Faecousia sp. | reverse complement strand
GTTTCCGCAGCTGGATACAGATTTGCGTACAGATGTGCTGGTTATTGGCGGCGGTCTGGCGGGGCTTTTGTGCGCCTGGAGCTTAAAATGCGCCGGTGTAGATTGTGCGCTAATTGAGCAAGACCGGATTATGCGCGGTGTTAGCGGCAGAACAACCGCAAAGCTCACCGCCCAGCACGGACTGATTTACGGCAAGCTTGCCAAAAGATACGGCTTGCAGCCGGCAAAGCTATACTGGCAGGCAAACGAGGCTGCGCTGGCACACTTTCGCGCCCTGGCGGAAAACGCAGAGTGCGACTTTGCGGAGCAGAATAACTATATCTACGCCACAGAGAAAACGGAAAAGCTGGAAAGGGAGACGGCAGTCTGTGAGCAGCTGGGAATCCCAGTCCGCTGGGTAGATACCCTGCCGTTGCCGTTTCCGGTTGCCGGCGCAATCAGCGTATCCGGACAGGCGCAGTTTCACCCGATGAAGCTAGCTGCCCATATTGCAAAGGGGCTGCGTATATTTGAAAATACCAAGGCGCTGTCATTTGCGGGCAATCAGGTCCGGACGGAAAAGGGCGTTATAAACGCAGAAAAAATCATTGTTGCAACCCATTTTCCGCTTATCAACAAGCACGGCGCATATTTTTTGAAGCTGTATCAGCAGCGCTCTTATGTCATCGCGCTGGAGAATGCGCCGCGGATTGAGGGTATGTATCTGGACTGTGCGGAGAACGGCATGTCTGTCCGCAGCGCCGGACGCTGGCTTTTGCTGGGAGGCGGGGGACACCGCACCGGAAAGCAGGGGCTGGGCTGGCGTTTACCCGAAGCGGTGGCGAGCAAATACTATCCCCGGGCAAGCATCGCCGCCCGTTGGGCAACCCAGGACTGTATGAGCTTGGACGGTATGCCCTATATCGGCAGCTACAGCCGCGCAACGCCGAATCTTTATGTTGCTACCGGTTTCAACAAATGGGGTATGAGCAGCGCGATGCTGTCGGCTAAGCTGTTAACAGATTTGATACAGGGGAAGGAAAATCCCTATGCGTCTTTGCTCTGCCCGTCGCGCAGTATGCTGCATATGCAGCTGCTGAAAAACTGTCTGGAAACCTCTGTAAATCTGCTGCGCCCCACAACGCCCAGATGCCCCCATATGGGCTGCGCGCTGCATTGGAACAAAATTGAGCATTCCTGGGACTGCGCCTGCCACGGCTCGCGGTTTGATAAAAACGGGAAACTACTGAACAATCCGGCAACGGACGATATGCCAAAGCCGCCCCGTTGACTGCGGGGTTTGGCAAATGCAATCAATTTGCGCCCATAATTCCATAAAAAAACGGATAGTTTGCCGAAATGATGCAATTTTTGACAATTATACTTGCAAAACCGCAAAATATGGTATACTATTACAAGGTAAGTAAATATCTGTATGATGCATTCAGGAAATTGTGGTATCACAGCCGAAGGAGTAACGCTCTCAGGTGCCCGAAAGGGTGAGGACTGAATGCGGACAGAGCTTTGGAGACGCCCGGAGCAAGTTCCGGGGGCCGAAGGTGCAAGCGCTTATGTGCTAAACTCTCAGGCAAAAGGACAAAGTTACCAGCTTTCGCGGTTATTGTGTTTTTTTGACGGAGTGCGTATATGCGCTGCCGTCAATTTTTGTTTTCAGGAGGGCAATTTATGGATTTTTTGCAAAAGCTTGCGGAAATCAACAGTAGTGTAAACGGTGTGGTCTGGGGCACATTCGGACTGGCGCTTTTAATTGGTACAGGCGTCATTATCACTGTTTGCACCAAGTTTTTCCAGATTTCCCATTTCGGTCATTGGTGGAAGAAGACTGTTGGAAATATGTTTTCCAAAGAGGTGTTAAAGCACCGCAAGGAAAAGGGTACCATTTCCCCGTTCCAGGCGCTTTGTACCGCGCTGGCTGCTACAGTCGGTACCGGTAATATCGCCGGTGTTGCAGCAGCGATTTGCATCGGCGGCGCAGGCGCGGTGTTCTGGATGTGGGTTGCAGCATTCTTTGGAATGATGACCAACTACGCGGAAAACCTTCTGGGTATCTACTTCCGCCGTAAGAATGCCAACGGCGAATGGTCCGGCGGCGCGATGTTCTATCTGCGCGACGGTCTGGGCGGCTATACATACAAGGATAACCATTGCCAGGCAGGTTTCAAAACTGTGGGTAAGATTCTGGCGATTCTTTTCTGTATCTTCACAATGCTGGCCTCTTTCGGCATCGGCAGTATGGGACAGGTCAACAAAATCGTGTCCAATCTTTCGGTAGCCTTTGATGTGAAAGCACTGTCCGGCATCACTGTCTTTGGTGGCGTTTCCCTTTACAATGTACTTCTGGGCATTGTGGTTATGGCGCTGACCGCTGTCATTACACTGGGCGGCGTTAAGCGTATTGCCAACGTGGCGGAGAAGGTTGTTCCGTTTATGGTGGTGCTGTTTGTTGCGGGTAGCCTTGTAGTCATCGGCATCAATTATCAGAGCATCATTCCTGCGTTCCGGGCAATTTTTGTAAACGCCTTCAATACGGAAGCTTTCGTCGGCGGCGGTATCGGCGGCATTATTGTGGCGATGACCAACGGCTTTAAGCGCGGCGTATTCTCCAATGAGGCAGGACTGGGCTCCTCGGTTATGGTGCACTCCAACTCCAGCGTTAAGGAGCCTGTGCAGCAGGGTATGTGGGGCATCTTCGAGGTGTTTGCAGATACAATGGTGGTCTGCACAATGACAGCGCTTGTAGTATTAACCTCCGGCGTATTTAACGCCCAGACCGGCGAGATTGCCGGAAATCTGACCGATGCCACACTGGTAGGCGGCGCATTCAACACCGTGTTCTCCTGGGGTAATATCGGTCAGCGCTTCATTGCTGTTGCAATGTTCCTGTTTGCCTTTACTACCATTCTGGGCTGGTCTCACTATGGCTCCAAGGCTTGGGAATACCTGTTCGGCACAAAGACTACTTTTGTTTTCCGCATCATTCACGTTATTACAATTATCTTCGGCGCGGTTATGACCTCCTCTCTTGCGTGGGACATTTCCGATACCTTCAACGGACTGATGATGATACCCAACCTGATTGGTGTGGTATTTATGATTCCTCTGGTAATCAAGATTACAAAGAACTATCTGGACCGGAAGGTAAAGAAAAAAGACGTAAAGCCGATTCTTTCCTATGACCCTGCAATACAGGCAGCGGCAGAGGAAGCACCGGAAGAAGTATAAAAAACAGGGCGTGTTGCAGTAAGCAACACGCCCTAAAATTATGGGTTATTTCTTAAGGTGAATCAATGCGTAGGAGCAATGCTCCGGAAGCTGCACAGAGCAGATGTTGCCGTCCATCGTAACACTGGCACCTACTTCGATGAGAGCCGGATTATTGGTTATGCAGAGATATGTTCATAGCCTGTTATATTCCCAAACTGCATAGGATAGGTTTCAAGAATGTATTCGCAATGAATAATCAGAGTATCGCCTTCGGCAATATCCATATCTGCCGAGCCGTCCAGTTCTGCAAGATTATAGAAATATTCAGCGCCGTTTTCATCAGCCATTCTGCCGGAACAGCCGGTAGTGGCTTCGATGACAGTGCCGGTAACTGTGCTGAAAAGGGCTTGCGATTGCGCCTGCCTTTGGTTACACGCGCCCATAACAAAAACAAGCGCGATGGCAGAGATTGCTGAAATAAACTTCTTCATCGGTGCGCTCCTTTCAGGAATATTATACCTGCAGCTCCATTTTTACGTGGGGTACGCCTTCCTCCAAAAATTCGCCGGAAGTAACCTGAAAACCGGCGCGAGTATAGAACCCTATGGCGTGGGTTTGGGCGTCAATGGTAATTGTATTGCAGGAAAAAGTGCGCCGGATAACCGGTAGGCTCTGGGCAAGTAGTTCCTTGCCAATGCCAGCTCCGTGTTGCAGTGTGAGTACCCGCCCGATTCTTACGGTTTGGGCATCAACCGGATATGCCCTGAGGTAGGCAATTACCCGATTGTTCTCCATAAAAAAGCAGTGCAGCGCGGCATAATCCATATCGTCTGCGTCCATACAGATGATTTTTTGTTCCAGCAGAAAGACCTCTGCTCTGGATTTCAGAATTTCATAAACCTCTTTTGCGCTCAGGGCGTCAAAGGTTTTTGCCAGTAATTTCATTTGCGTTTCTCCCGAGTGTGTTGTTTTCTATTATACCAGCCTGCGCAGGTGATGACAAGCAGATTTTACTTGGAAAGGAAATAACCGCCCCCAATGCTGCTTTTTTTGGTGGAGATAAGCAGAACCAAACCGCTGACCTCTTGAATGCCATGTGAAATTGCTCTCAAAAAGTTCGGTTTTTACTGTTCGTTATGCCCGTACAGCCCGTTTATTACCACAAAAAATTAATCATTTGTTTGTCTGGCCCGTCTGTTTCGTCCTGTTTCGTGTCAAACTCGTGTCGGAAGTGTTTCGTGAAACGCAAAGTGTTTCGCGGGGTTTCGCACGTCCTAAATGAAAGGAAGATGGCAAATGGATTACATATCCGCAAAAGAGGCGGCAAGCAAATGGGGAGTC
>JAZRGQ010000103.1:0-3862 GCA_045644405.1 Faecousia sp. | reverse complement strand
GGGTACCTGCTGTGTTTCCGGCTGCACCGAGATCGCTATGGACGAAGAGAACAAGGTTTTCACCCTGGGCGGAAAGACCTTCCACGAGGGCGACGAGCTGTCCCTGGATGGCTCCACCGGTAACATCTATGCCGGCCTGATCCAGACCAAGGATGCTGGGATCGCAGGTGAGTTCGGCCGCATTATGAGCTGGGCTGACAAGTATCGCACTTTGAAGGTGCGCACCAATGCCGATACCCCCCGCGATGCTATGAAGGCACGTGAGCTGGGCGCAGAAGGCATCGGCCTGTGCCGTACCGAGCATATGTTCTTCGAGGAAGGCCGTATCGCTCCTTTCCGTGAGATGATTTGCTCCGATACCGTTGCTGAGCGTGAAGAGGCTCTGGCTAAGATTCTGCCTATGCAGCAGGCTGACTTTGAGGGTCTGTACGAGGCTATGGAAGGTATGCCTGTGTGCATTCGTTTCCTGGATCCCCCGCTGCACGAGTTCGTTCCCACCACTGAGGAAGACATCGCTGCTCTGGCTGCCACTAAGGGCAAGACTGTACAGCAGATTAAGGACATCATTGCATCTCTGCACGAGTTCAATCCTATGATGGGCCACCGCGGCTGCCGTCTGTCCGTTACCTATCCGGAAATCGCGGCTATGCAGACAAAGGCTGTCATTCGCGCTGCGCTGAACACCAAGAAGAATCACCCCGACTGGAATATGGTTCCGGAAATTATGATTCCCCTGGTTGGCGAGGCGAAGGAATTGAAGTTCGTTAAGGACGTGGTTGTTGCTACTGCAGATGCAGAAATCGCAGCTTCCGGCATCGAGATGAAGTACGAAGTCGGTACTATGATCGAGATTCCCAGAGCTTGCCTGACTGCAAATGAGATTGCTGAGGAAGCAGAGTTCTTCTGCTTCGGCACCAACGACCTGACCCAGATGACCTTCGGCTTCTCCCGTGATGATGCCGGCAAGTTCCTGGACGCTTACTACGATGTAAAGGTGTTCGAGTCCGATCCCTTTGCCCGTCTGGACACCACCGGTGTTGGCCAGCTGATGGAAATGGCTGTGGAGAAGGGCAAGGCTACCCGCAAGAACCTGCACTGCGGTATCTGCGGCGAGCACGGCGGCGATCCCCTGTCTGTGGAGTTCTGCCACAAGATTGGTCTGGATTACGTTTCCTGCTCTCCCTTCCGTGTACCCATCGCCCGTCTGGCTGCCGCACAGGCTGCTATTAAGGGCTAATCGCTTAATCCAATAACGAATCCCCACCGAGCAATCGGTGGGGATTTTTGTGCAAAGTCCTTTTTGTTGGACACAAGATATGTTATAATGTGTTCAAGAGGTGATGTTGTTCGTGGCAGAATATCAATTCATAACCCTTCGGGAAAATCCCGAATTAATGAAAAGTGCAGCCGAGTGGTTTAGCAGTAAATGGTCTGTACCAACTGAAGCGTATCTTGAATGTATGAAAGCATACTTGCAAAACGAAACCGAATACGGCTGGTATCTTTGCTTGCACGAAGGTCAGATTGTTGGAGGTCTGGGTGTTATTGAAAACGATTTTCACGATCGTCCTGACCTTTCACCCAATGTTTGCGCCGTTTATACAGAAGAAAAGCACCGCAACCAAGGAATTGCGGGACGTTTACTTAATATGTCGGTTGAAAATTTGAAATTGGCAGGCATTACCCCCGTATATTTGGTTACTGACCATACAGGTTTTTATGAAAGATACGGCTGGGAATTTTTCTGTTTGGTGCAATGTGACGGCGAGACCAATATGTCAAGAATGTACATCCATAAATGACGAAAATAAGATTTCCTGCTTTTGCTGATAGCAACCCAGGCTGCGATCAAGGGCAAATTGCCTGCGTATATTTGCAAGAGAGAGCGCCTGTTTTGCATACTTCTTCTTGATTTTTAATAATGGCTTCGCTATAATACAAATGGCAAATAAATACAAAGGAGAGATTCAAATATGCAAATACTTGTAATCTTAGTGGCGTTTGCGGCAAGTTTGGCGTTAGCCTTTGCTGCATTTAACTTTTTCGGTGTGAAAAAGATGTCTGAGGGCACCGAAAAAATGAGCGAGATCGCCGCAGCGATCCGCACCGGCGCCAATGCGTTCATCTCTTATGAATACCGCATTTTGTACCTTGTAGTAGCAATTGTAGCGGTGCTTATGGCGATTGTTACAACCTGGCACGCAGCGGTGGCTCTGGTTATCGGCGCTGTTATGTCCGGTTGCGCCGGCTTTGTCGGCATGAAAATTGCTACATACGCCAATGTCCGTGTTTCCAATATGGCACGGGAAACCGGCAGCATCGGTAAGACCGTTAAGGTGGCTTTCCGTGGCGGCTCGGTTATGGGCTTGTGCGTGGGCGGCTTTGCGCTGCTGGGCCTGTTCATTGTGTATATGGTCTTCGGTCTGGCTATGGATCAGATTTCTGTTACTGATTCAAGTTATGTCAACCTGCTTGGCATGAAGTTTGTTCCCTTTACTATGACGCTGTCCGGTTATGCTTTGGGCTGCTCCATCGTGGCTATGTTTAACCGCGTGGGCGGCGGCATTTACACCAAGGCTGCCGATATGGGCGCAGACCTGGTGGGCAAGACCGAGGCGCATATTCCCGAAGATGATCCCCGCAACCCCGCTACCATCGCCGATAACGTGGGCGATAATGTGGGTGATGTAGCCGGTCTGGGCTCTGACTTGCTGGAAAGCTTTGTAGGCGCGATTGCCTCCGGTATTATTCTGGCATACCATATGTTTATGCAGTCCGGCGCTTTGGGCACCGGAATGACAGAGACGCTTCTGCGTAAATGCATTTTGTTCCCGCTGCTGTTTGTGTCTGTGGGCTTGATTGCTTGCTGCGTGGGCATTGCATCTCTGCTGATTAAGAAAAAGATGTCTGAAAATCCCCATAAAGAGCTGAATGGCGCTACCTATGTGGCGGCAGGCGCTACCATCGTGCTGGGCTTTGTAGCGGCATATTTCCTGTTCCTCGGTGAGGACCCCGCTGTTCTGAAGGCCTCTCTGGGCTTTGCTGTGGGCAGCATTTCTCCCTGGATTGCAGCAACCATCGGCGTTGTATCCGGTGTGGTTATCGGCATTATGGCAGAATACTACACCTCCTCTGACTATAAGCCTACTCAAAAACTCGCCCGCGCTTCTGTGGAAGGTACTGCGCTGACCATTACCCAGGGTCTTGCTTTGGGTATGCGCTCTTGTATGGCTCCCTGTATCGTTTTGGGCGCAGGCATTGTTTTGAGCTATATGGTTTCCGGTATGTATGGTGTTTCTATGGCAGCGCTGGGTATGCTCTCCTTCGTGGCAGCAACTGTTTCTGTAGATACCTACGGCCCGATTTCCGATAATGCCGGCGGCATTGCGGAGATGAGTGGTCTGGTTCCCTCTGTCCGGAAAATTACTGACACACTGGACGCCGGTGGCAACACCACCGCCGCTATCGGCAAGGGCTTTGCAATCGGCTCCGGCGCACTGGCGGCTTTGGCGCTGATGATTTCCTATCTGTACTCCTTCAACGAGGCAGGTACAGACTTGATTCTGAATATGATGACACCTATGATTCTTGCAGGCGCGATTATTGGCGCTGCGCTGCCTTTCCTGTTCTCCGGTATCCTGATTGAGGCGGTTGCAAAGGCGGCTCGGAAGATGGTAGATGAGGTTCGTCGTCAGTTTAAGCTGTACCCCGGTATTCTGGACGGAACACAGGTGCCGGATTACAAGACCTGTATCAGCATCTCCTCCAAGGGCGCAATCGGTGAGATGAAGCTGCCCTCCCTGCTGGCAATCGTTGTGCCTGTGGCTTGCGGCTTCCTGTTTGGACCCGAGTTTGTGGGCGG
>JAZRGQ010000102.1:0-17624 GCA_045644405.1 Faecousia sp. | reverse complement strand
AATTGATCAGCCGAATATTGGGTTGCAAATTAATCATCATAGCGACAAGAGCCATACCCAGCGGCGCCAGAGCAACACCAATCGGGCCAATCCACATCAGTCCTGCTATTAGCACAAGACCGATACCGCGCTTTACAATATCCAGCTTCAACACAATATCACTGCGTCCCAAAGCGCGAACTGCCTGCAAATTGGCTGTCTGCACCGGCTCTAAGGCATAGAACATACAGCAGATTCGCAAGTACGGCACACAGGGCAGCCACTTATCTGTCAGCAGAAATGAGACAATCGGTTCTGCCAGAGCTGCCAGACCAAACAGAAGCGGTGAAAGCAGATAGGTGCTGGTGCGGATAGAACGGCGTACCATTGCCTTTACCTGCTCCGGCGTATCCTGCTGCTTGGACATTGCAGGAAACAGTACTGTGCTGATGGAGGAGTTAATCGCCTCTACCACCAGCGCCGGATACTTCTTTCCCCGGGAATGGAACGCCAAATCATTGGCAGTGTAAAGCTTGCCAATCAGCAAATCTGTCAGTTCTCCGTAACCGGTCTTAATCAGGCTGGACGCCAAAATCTTCCAGCCGTAATGAATCAGCCCGCGCATACGCTGCCAGGAGAACTGCAGCTGCGGTCTCCACCGGATTGTTACAGCCGTTGCTATTACACTGGCAACTGTACACATTAAAATTTGCCCTACCAGCGCCCACACGCCCCAGCCGGTGTATGCCATCCAAAGGCCCAGTGCTCCGGATGTCAAAGCGCTGACCATATTGACCACAAACAGCTTTTTGAACAGCATATTCCGGGATATGTAAGCATTCTGCACCGAACTGATGCCGGCAGGCAAAATCTTCAGTCCCAGTATCCGCAAAATCAGTGTCAGCTGCGCGTCCTCGTAAAAGGCTGCCACGTAAGGCGCTGCCACGAACAAAATGCCATAAATAGCAACTGATAACAAAAGGTTAAAATACAAAGAGGAAGAAAAATCCAGATTGTCTGCATTTTTCTTCTGAATCAGCGCTGTTCCCAGACCGTTGACCACAAACACGTTGGACAGCACCACAAATACATTCACCATAGCAATCTGCCCGTACTGCTCCGGCAGCAGCAGTCTTGCCAGGATTGTGGAGACGATAAATCCCACGCCGTCTGTACAGAGTATTTCACCGAATTTCCAAAACAGTCCGCTTATAACAGACTTTCTTTCTGACGAGTTGCTCACGCGCTTAATTCCTTCCTGTAATTAACCAAACCAGATCGTTAATTTTTTCTTCGTTGTCCAGCAGTTTTTGCGGCATCGCGTTGCACCGCATTTTTTCCAAAAGCGACGGCGTCTGTAAAATCCTGCTCATTGCCTCTATAATTGCCTGCTGGTTATTTTCTACTATAATTCCGTTTGCATTATTGGCCAGCTGTTCCTCAATGGCTGAGAAACGGGTGGCGATTACCGGCTTATGCATCATTTTTGCCTCATTCACCACGCCGCACAAGCCTTCATAATAGGAAAGCACCGCCACCAAATCCGCGTGGGCGTAGTAGGCAAAGGGGTCCTCCTGCGCGCCGCACAGAATCACTGTCTGCTCCAGCGCGTATTCGTGAAGCTTTTGCCGGAAAAGGTCCCCGTCCGGTCCTGCTCCCACCACATACCAGCGGAAGCTGTCCGGATATTGCTCCTGAAGCGCTTTGGCTACCTCTGCCATTCGCAGCAAGCCCTTGCTTTTCTCCTCCAGCCGGCACACTGTCAAAATCCGCAATCTACCTTCGGTATCAAAGCAATCCGGGCAAGGCCGTTCCGCTTTCCAGTCCACCTGGGGCAAAATGTTGTAGACAGTGTAAGCCCTATCCGCCAGATGGGGGTACACTTCCTTAAAGGTATCCGTTACATACTGGGATACGCCCACATAAGCATCAATACGGTGTCCGTAGCGCTGCATATACTGCTCTGTCTTTCCATAGCTTCCTGTTTCTTTTACATCGTTACGCAGCATCTGCAGGTATTTTTTCGCCCGCACGTGATTGAGCAGCAGCGCCGGATTATCGCCTAAAATGCCGTTAATTGCCCCGTCATAGGACTGCAGCGGCAACACAAACAGGTAGGTCAGTATCATTCGCAGCATACCGACGCCGTGATTCAAAAACCAACCCAGCTTTCCCAGTTTCCGGAAAACAGGCACAGAGCGCTTCAAATGCACAATCCGGACGCGGCTGTCCACCGCTTTTTCCATTGCGCCGTCCCAGCGCAGTAACAAAGTTACCGAATGTCCGCTTTGCGCCAGCTTATTCACAAGTCGAATGGTAGATTGCTCGGCGCCGCCCAGCTTCAGCTTGGTATAGTAATACAATACCTTCATTTGCTTCTCCTACTGCATCGTTTTTAAGAAATCCACTATTTTCTTTGTCTGCTGCTTTGCTGTCTTTTCCTCTAAAATAAAATGAAATGCCTGACGCGCCAGCTGATACCGCTGCTGCTGGGGAATCGACAAAATCCGTTGCAGGTCCTCCCGCAGCGTCTGCGCGCTGCTGCTGTCGCAGGTGTAACAATAGCGATAGTATTCTTCCGGAATTCCGTCCAGACGGCTCATCATACAAGGTGTGCCGGAACAAAAGTATTCAAAGGTTTTGCTGGGGAAGGAATAGCGGGTAAGCCGCTCCCCTGTCCTGCGGGGGTTAATCAGCAGGGTCGCCTGCTTTTCCAGCTCCAGAATCCGGTTGTTGGGTAAGGTGCCCAAAAACTGAATGTTGGGATATTTCCGGCTGTATTCCTCAACCTGCGCTTCCACATTACCGGTTCCGCACAGGGTTAAGGTGATATCCTGCCGTTCCAGCGCAGCAAAACCCTCCAGCAGTTCAAGAATTCCATTTTCCCGGTTTAGTCCGCCGGCATAGAAAATCTGCTCCGGTCTTTCTGCCTGAGGCGCATCCGGATTTGCGCCTGCTGGCACGGAGGGCATTCCCTCCACTGTGATTGCCGGACGTTTTTTCCGGTTGCAAACCTCCTGCATATGGGCAGAAAAGTAGATATATCCGTCCATAGACTCGTTTAAGTAATGGTAATATGCTTTTTTCAGTTTGCTGGACAATCCCGGCAGCATCGCCCGAAACTGAGGCACCTCCGAACAGACTGTTACCAGCTTTCCGCCCCGTAAAAATCGGGGCAAAAAAATCACAGGATTGGTAGCGTAAGTAAGAATTACGCGGGGCTCTCCCGCTGTCCGCTTGCGCCAATCTTTTACTGCCTGCCACACCTGACGGATTCCAGCCACCATACTTTTATTTTCCCACCAGATATAGCGTATTTTCTCGCCATACAGCTGCCCTTCCGCAGGACGGTCTGTCAGTTTTTCGTTATACGGTACGCAGGCGACCAATTCCACCTCAAAGCCTTCCTGTTCCCGCAGGGACAGTAGCTGCTCCAGCATCGCCGTTTCAAATCTGTGGCGCGCTACTGACGGCTCCAGACCTGCCTGCTCTACCGCGTCAAAGGTTTTCTGGTCGGTTGCGTAGCTCAGGTATAAAATTTTCATACCGCTTCCTCAATTTGCGTCTTTTTTTGTTCCTGTTCCAGCCATACCACATAAGGCATAAAGAAGAATATTGACATTCCCAATTCCTGTGAGTAGGGATCCAGCGCGCCAAAAATCAGGCAAACAACCAGTGTCGTCGTGTACAGCACGTGCTTTTTAGGTCCGTTTTCTGCAATTTTTCTGGGATATTTCCATAAAATTGTGAAATACAGGAAAGAGATAATCCAGCCGAAACGGCCGATTGTATCCAATATTGTAGAGTGTCCTCCACCACCGTGTACTCCATAGAAATAACAGCCTGCAAAGGGGTAGTTAATTACATTGTTCCAGCTTTGGCGGTAGTTTTTGAACCGTCCGTACCAGGTGGAGTTGGTGGTCAGACCACCGTTTTCATATAAGGTGCGGAAGCCCTCCAACTTCACTCTATACACGGGGTTGTCGCCTATGATTGCATCAATAATGCTGATGAATGCGCCGGCAATTTCTGAGTAAAAAATTACCAGCAATGCGCAAATTAGTATCACCGCCAGTATGCGGATAATGGAAGGCTTGCGGAATAGCCATACCATCAAAAGACCTATCACGGCGCAAACAATGGCAATCATATAGCCTGCAAGCGCAGTCATTACAACTATCAGCACAAAAGCCACCCAGCAAACAATATCTGTAAACAGATTGCAACGCAATTTGGCAACAAACTTATACAGAAGTATGGGCAGCAGGAATACGCACATATACACATAGCCGTAAAGGCCCACTTCCTCATTGCCCTCAAACCGTTCCTCCAGCCATTCGGAGTTGGCAATGCGGGAAGCATAGGGGTCTTCCAGTGTGGCAGAAATGGTGGTAACGCAATAATAGCACACCAGCACCAGACACACTGTAAACATCGTATGTAAAAACGGCTTATCGTTCTTCATAGCAAAAAGTGAAATGAATGCTATTATCATAATAATCAGCGGCTGCATAATACCGCCAAACGCATCTGCAACAGTTCCTACACCTAACCGCCACGAAAACCGCAATATAAGGCAGGATACGCACAAAATCCCCAGGTTTTTCACTCTGCCGTTAATCAGCGCAGGGTCGCGCAGCAACGCGGTTATAAACCACAAAATTGCCATTCCTACTGCCAGCACTCTGTAAATACTGCCCACCTGAATCGGCGGTACAAAGCAAAACAGCATTAAATATGCAGCTGCTATGCGGTTTAGAAACCGCAAGGGTAAAATACGCATAATCCAATCCTTCCAACGTCCGAGCTTGCCTCGGTTACTCAGTAAAATACTCTTTGTGTTGCTTGAGCGCGCGCGTAGCCCGACGCTGCTTCAGCCAAATCATCTTTTCTTCCATATTGCACCGGAATGCAAAGTGCCACAGTTTTCCCAGCGCATAACATATGCTTTCCGCTTTTCTTACATACCCAGTCTGCGCAGGCGCATTCATTTGCAAATACGCCTTGTCAATCTGCGCCGGGTCTATGTAGGAAAAGCCCTCTGCGCTGTATGCAAACGCCTCCGGCGCAGGGTTATGCTCCCAATCGCCAAGAGATGCGGGCTTCTTTTTCTGGAAATGGGCATACATAAATTCATCTTTCTCAACCTGCCCCGTTTCCGCTATATAGCTGCGGTAAATATGTCCCTGCTGCCAATACAGCATTTGATTTGGGTAGTTTTTCACACGGGAAATTACCAGTGACCGGTGTTTGGGCGAAATATCCGCCTGATTGTGGCTGATATAATTAGAAATCCCCTGCTCTACCACAAGTTGCATAATGCCGGGGTGCTCATCGAAGGAAAAATACTTAGGTGAAGAAAACACCTGTTGATAAGAAAAAACGCCGCCTTTTTCCGCAAATAGCTGATTCATACGGGGACAGTTTCGGTAAAGAACAAAATGCCCCATATACTGAATTTTGTCATTATTTTTAAGAATCCCATCTGTTATAAAGCCGCGAACATTGCCCCAGATTTGGTCCAGGTCGCAATGCCCCCAGAACGCATACTCCTTTATCTCCTCACGGAAGATAATCCCATACGCGGGTCGGAAATCGCAAAGCTTATAAGGTGTCTGTAAAGATACAGGGAAAGGAAACTGCGACTGTATTTTCTCTTTTAGCTGAGGAAAGGTCAGTGCTTGCACGTGAATATTTTCCGGCAGCGGGAAAGGAATTTCCAAATCGGTTACCAGTAGAAAGTCAATATTCTGGTCCTTCAGGTATCCGGCAGTGTATGCCCATTCCCGAAAGCAATCCGGCCATTTTCCGTAATATGGAATGATGAACAGAATTTTTTCCATACCTTTCCTTCCTTTCCCCGTTTCTTATTAAGCGCCGATTTTTCGCTTTATTTTGTTCAGCGCCCACTGGGCAGCTTCCAGAAATCCTACCCGGAACTGCTGCTTAAATTCCCGCAAAATTGTCCGATTGGGTGTTACGATTTCCGGCTTCAAATTCGCAACCGCGGTACCCAGCTGCAACTGCTGCAGACGCTGATTCTGCTCACAGTGGGTGCCGCTGCCGTCAAAGCCAATGTTATTGACAAGCGTCTGCCTTGGATATACCGCAAAGCGGTTTTGCTTAGACTGAGCATAGCAAAACCGGATTGCCCAGGAATCCCGTTCACCCCGCATCTGATGCCGCAGCATACGGAACAAATCGTTGCCGCCACGGTTAAACTTCCGCCGCAGCGCCGGCGATTTCTCCAACTGCGCAAAGTCCGAAACCTGCCAGTCCACCGTTTCCCAGCGGTCTTGCCAGGTTGCCCAGCCGTGGCTGCAAGCCCGATAAGACAGATACACATCGTGGTTATACCGCCGCAGTGCTCTCAGCGGGAAAGTAAATCCGGAAATTGCCCAGATGCTGCTGTCCGACCGGTAAAAGTCCAGACATTGATTCATAAATGTAAGAAACTCCGGCGCGGTAACCAAATCGTCCTCCACCACAATGCATCTGCCGTGTTGGGCGATAATCTCCGAAACTCCGCCGATGATGGATTTTGCCAAGCCTTTGTTTTCTGAGGAAATACGCAGCTCCACTCTTGCAAATCTGCCTGCTGCTTTCTCCTCCTCCAGCAGGCAGCGCACCTGCTGATTACGCGCAGCTACCCCTTCGTGCTTCGGCCCGTCGCAAAACAGGTACAGCACGCTCTCCTTTGCCAGCAGGTTTGCTGCCAAAGCGTCCAGCGTTTTCTTGGTATGCTCCGGTCTTGCGTATGCCATCAGCACCACCGGCGCCAGCGCAGGATTTTCCATAAGGCTTACTCCTTTTTTCCCTCCACGAGGGCATCGTACATCTGAAGTGTTTTCTCGTAAACTTCGGTACTGGTCTGGAATGTTTTTGCACGCTCGCGGGCATTTTCCGACAGGGTGTTTGCCCAGTCATCGTTATCCCAGATGCGGCTGAGCTCGTAGGCAAGCACCTCCGGCTCTTCAAAGCGGTAGAATACCGCCTCCTTATCCTCCTGAGCAAATTGCATCGCGCCGCCCACATAGGAGCAAACGCAAGGCATACCCAGATACATTGCCTCGAACATTGTGTTCGGTCCGTTTTCAATACAGGAGGACAGCACGTAGGTATGGGTTTTCAGCATTGCGTTGACCATACCGTCCGTATCCTGCGGTCCCAGCAGTTCCATATGCTCCAGCACACCCAGCTGCTTTGCCTTTTTATACAGATAGCGGGTATAGCCCAGCTTGTGCCGCGACCGGAAAGTATTGGCGCCTACCACCCGCACCTTCGCGTCCGGATACTTTTTCACCAGCAGCGCCAGCGCCTCCAGCGCCCGGTGCAGACCCTTCAGCGGTACTGTCATACTGCCGATGAGGAAAGTATGTCTGTCCACCTTGTCCAGCTGCCACCGGTTTTGCGCAAACTCGTTGCGAATGGCGTAATGAATATCGAAGTACTGCAGCCGGGGGTTAATCAAGCGGGAATAGGTCTTATCCCAGCGGGTACAGCCTACCACCGCATCTACCAGCGCCAGCTGCTTTTTTTCCGACTCTGCCCGCCAGACATTGCGCGCGTGCTGCAGCTTCATCGGCAGGTAGGTCAGTATATTCCACGGCAGCAAGCAGCCTGCCCAGGAGGGCATCGAAATGCCGCCGTAAAAATAATCTGCGTTAATTTTCCAAATCAATCCCTGAATGGCAATCACTCTGGGAATATTCGTCTGTTTAGCGAAGGGAATGCCGATGGCAAATTCGCTGCCGTGAAGATGAATCACGTCCGGCTGAATTTTATCCACCACCTGCTGACACCGCTGCAGAAATGCCTTGGAGGGCCGCTTCATACGGTCCATATAGCTGGAGGGAATCAGATAATAGTCCACTCCATCTACGGTTTTCTCCACAGCTTCTTTTCCAGCCCAGGGTGTAACAATCGAGAGGTGGTATCTTTCGTCCTTTGCCATTGCCCGCGCCGGTTCAATTAACCAGCTTCCGCCGTAAGCGGGCGCTTTTCCCATTGCCTGCGCAAGCTGGGGCATAATGCCGTTTGTCAGCCACAAAACCTTCATCTTGCTTTTATCCCTTCTGTAATATTGCCGCCATCTCCTCCAGATACGCTTGTACCACGTACTCTCTGGAGAACTGGTCAATCATTTTCTGTCTGCCTGCTGCGCCCATTTGCGCCCGCTGTTCATTGGGCAGCGCCAAAAAAGCTTCCAACTGGGCGCACAGGGTTTTTACGTCCCGCTTGCCGAAGATATAGCCCGTTACGCCATCGTCTACTGTATCCCGGCAGCCCGGGTTATCTGTGGTAAACAGCACTCTGCCAACAGATGCCGACTCCAGCAGTACATTGGAAATTCCCTCTCCGTATACAGAGGGCTGAATCAATGCGTGGGCATTGCCGATATACGGACGCACGTCCTTTTGATTGCCAAAATAGCGCACAACGCCATCTTTTTCCAAAGCGGCGATTTTTTCGTGATAAAAAGTTTCCGTCGGCTCAATAAAGCCCAGAATATGGAACTGCGTTTTCGGGTATTTGCCTTTGATATAGGCAGCAGCTTCCAGATAATCGTCGATGCCTTTTTCCTTCAGGATTCTGCCCACATAGCAGAACACCACATCTTCCCCGTCCAGTCCGTTGCCGCCGACAGGGTAGGGTTGGGCGGAAAAATGGCTGGTGTTTACGCCGGAGCCGCAAATTCGTCTGTGATGCCCCCGCACCAGCTTTCTCTGCCTTGCAAAGCGCATATTTTCCTCATTTTGGAACATAACGCAGGCAGCTCTGCGGAATGCAAGTCCGTACAGCCCCAGAATAAACCGCTGCATTACAGCGCCCTTGTTAATAATACTTCCAAGGCCGGTAACGTTATTGATATAAGGCACACCTGCAGCCCAGGCAGCCAGTCCGCCGTACACATTGGGCTTAACTGTATAGCACAGCAGAATGTCCGGCTGATATGTACGAATCAATCGGCGGTAATGCTGCAGCAAGCGCCAATCATTGACCGGGCTGGTACCCCGCCGGTCAATTACCGGCTCGTCATATAAATACTCCAGTTCCTGGTCAATCAGGGCGAATTTATCTCCGTCGGGGCAGGAAATCAAAATCTGATAGCCCGCCTTGACGATGCCTTCCAATAGCTCTTTGCGGAAGCAATATACATCGTCGCAGTGATTGGTCAGCAGCGCCACCAGCTTTTTGCTTTTATCACGTGTCTGTATGCGACCCAAGGGCAACTACCTCCCGTTCCTCCATATAATCCTTACCGCAAACCGCCAGCACAGTCCGCACCAGCGTCATACAATCCGCCCACAGGCTAAACTGGCGGATTGCCTTCAAATTGTAGTACATTTTTCCCGGTAAAACCCTTTGTATGTAAATCGCATCCGGGTCTTCCTGCTGGGAAAGAATACTGTCCTCGTCTTTATAGCGAATGGACGCCTCGCTGGTTACGCCTGCCGGCAGCAGGAGTGTGGCGTACATTTCCGGTGTATACCGGTCCACATACTTGGCAATTTCCGGCCGGACACCTACAAAGGTCATATCTCCTGCCAGAATATTGAAAAGCTGGGGAATTTCGTCCAGTCGAAAACGCCGGATTACTTTGCCCACACGGGTTACACGGCTATCGTTCTGCACTGTAACCAGAGAGCCTTTTTTCTCTGCATTACTGACCATAGAGCGGAATTTCCAAATCCGGAACTTCCGACCGTAGGCGGTTACCCGCTCCTGCCGGAAGAACACGCCTCCGGGAGAATCCAGCGCCACCGCCAGCGCCACCAGCAGCATCACGGGACTCAGCACAACAATTGCAATCAAGGCGCACACCACGTCAAAAACACGCTTTGCAAACAGGCTAAAGCGATGCTTTTTCAAAATATCATAATAGGGACGGACCTGCGGATTTTGCATTATCTGTGGCAAATCCTCCCAATTTTTAAATCCCATGGTGTGTCCTCCTGTACGTTTACTCTTACCGGTACTTCTTTACAATCTCAGCAAAGCACTCTGCCACATACGCCACGTCCTCATCAGACAGGCGAGTATGCAGCGGCAGAGAAATCAGATTCTCAAAATAGCGGTATGCGTTGGGGAAATCCCCAATGTTCCAGCCCAGATTTTTGTAGGCTGTCATCATCGGCAGAGGCTTGTAATGCACGTTGCAGGCAATGCCCCGCTCTGCCATCTCAATAATAATCTGGCTGCGCTGCTCCAGCGTAATGCCCGGCACCCGCGCCAGATACAAATGTCCGGAGCTTTCGCCGTCAGCGGTATAATGGGTTAAGTGCTGTACGCCAACGCAATCGCAAGCTTTATCGTACGCGCCGATAATCTGCTTTCTTCTGTTCAGCAGCGACGGATAGCGCTCCAGCTGTTTTAAGCCCATCGCAGCCATAATATCGGTCATATTGCACTTGTACCAGGGACCAACAATGTCGTATTCCCAGGCGCCCAGCTTTGTTTTCGCCAGCGCGTCTTTGGACTGACCGTGCAGGCTGAACAGCTGGAACTGGTGGTACAGCTCATCATTGTCTACACCCTCGATAGTGCGCCAGGTGGACGCGCCGCCCTCTGCGGTGGTCAGATTCTTTACCGCGTGGAAGCTAAAGCTGGTGAAATCCGCAATCTCACCTGCCATCTTCCCCTGCCGGCTTGCGCCAAGTGCGTGGGCGCAGTCAGCCAGTACAGCAATTCTGCCCATCGCCTTTTGTATCTTGCTTTGGGGGCGGAACAAATGCTTTTTATTTTCTACCGCCTGGAAAATCCGGTCATAATCACAGATAATGCCACCTAAGTCAACGGCGATAATTGCCTTTGTCTTTTCCGTGATTGCTGCCTCCATCTGGTCATAATCCATCTGGCAGCTGTCCGGCTGGCAGTCAATAAACCGCACCTGCGCGCCTACGTGGAGTACCGCAGAAGCTGTGGCTGTGTAGGTGTATGCAGGCAGCAGCACCTCATCGCCCTCGCCGATGCCCAGCACCCGCAGATTCAGCTCCTCCGCAGCAGTGGCAGAATTCAGACAAACTGCTCTTTCCGTGTTACAGTACCGGGCAAGCTCCTGCTCCAGTTTCTTTGTCCGAGGACCGGTGGTAATCCAGCCGGAACGCAGCGCCTCACATACCTCTTGAATTTCCAACTCGGTAATATCCGGAGGGCTAAAAGGAATTTCGCGGTAATTCATAAAAATTTCTCCTCGTCCGTTCTGATTTTATCAGCGCGCCGCGCTTTGCAGCGCTTCCTGGTGGAGCTGGCGATAGGTATCGTCCTTATGCTCCGCGCCACCCAGGTCAGGCTTGTAGGTATGCACCATACGGGATACCTGCTGTGTAATATCCGTTGCGTTTTGATAAGCAGCGTCCATCAGTTCCTGTAGCTGCTGCAAGAATTTTTCCGTATCAAAGGGAATCGGATTGCCGATATGGATTAGTGCGTTGGGCGTTTTCTGCAAGCCCTCTTCCTCCATCAGCTTTTCCTCGTACAGCTTTTCGCCGGGACGCAGACCGGTGTATACCACCGGAATTTCGATATCCGGCTTCCGTCCGGAAAGCTTGATTAAATTCCGCGCCAAATCGTCAATCTTTACAGGCGCGCCCATATCCAGCACAAATATTTCGCCGCCGTTGGCGTAAATACCTGCCTGCATAACCAGGCTGACCGCCTCCGGAATGGTCATAAAATAGCGGATAATATCGGGGTGGGTAACTGTTACGGGACCGCCCTTGGCAATCTGCTTTTTGAACAGGGGGATAACCGACCCGTTACTACCCAGTACGTTACCAAACCGCACCGCCACAAATTCCGTTTTGATTGTTGTAGCTTTTTCCGCTTCCTGCGGATTTTTCGCGTGGTGGGTAAACAACGCGGGCAGCGCGTCTGCAGTTCCGGTCTTCACCGCCTTGTCAAAGCACTGAATGACCATTTCACACAGCCGCTTGCTGGCGCCCATAATGTTGGTAGGGTTGACCGCCTTGTCGGTGCTGATTAGCACGAAACGGCTGCAGCCGTACTCCATAGCGGCATAGGCAGTCTTATATGTACCGATAACATTGTTTTTTATTGCCTCGCAGGGGCTGGTTTCCATCAAAGGCACGTGCTTGTGCGCAGCTGCGTGGTAGACGATGTCCGGTCTGTAGGTTGCGAACACGCTTTCCATACGGCGGCTGTCCCGCACAGAGCCAATCAGCACTGTTAGGTTCAGGTGGGGATACTGTTCCTTCAGCTCCTGCTCGATTTCGTAGGCATTGTTTTCATATACATCGAAAACCACCAGACGCTTGGGGTTGTGCGCTGCCACCTGACGGCACAACTCACTGCCGATAGAGTCGCCGCCACCGGTAACCAATATGGTTTTACCGCTGATTTGCTGGTAAATTTCCTCCATATTTACCCGGATAATGTCGCGACCCAGCAAGTCCTCTACCGCCACGTCCTTCATATCTCCCACGGAGATAGCGCCGGAAATCAGCTGATAGACACCGGGCAGATTTTTCAGCTCGCAGCCGGTCTCATTGCAAATATTCAGAATATCTCTTTTATCCTCTGCGCTGGCGCTGGGAATTGCCACATAAATCTGGTCGATTTTGTATTTTTCTACGTTATAAAGAATATCCTCGCGGCCGCCTACCACAGGCACGCCTTCCACATCACGGTACCACTTATTGGGATTGTCGTCGATAATGCAGCAGACCTTCAGCAGCTCTTCCTTCATACGCATAGCGTCCCGCAGAATCATCTGTCCGGCATTGCCTGCACCTATCAGCATAACCCGCTTTACCTTGTGGCTGTCCGAATCTCTCTGCATACGTTGTCTTTCGTGCAGCAGCAGCCGGTAGGAAAAACGGATTCCCAAAATCAGCAGAAACTGTATACCCATTCCGAATACATAGTAGGAAATCGGCATTTTTTTAAACAGCAGTGTAATACCCACGACCTGCACCAGCGAGGTTGCAAAGGAAGACAGTATCACACGAATCAGTTCCTTAAAGCTGGCAAAGCGCCAGATGCTTTTATACAGTCGCACCCGCCAGAACACCAGCATCGACGCCACTGTATAAATAGGCGCGAATTTGTAGAATGCGTGTAAGTACTCATGGGGTATTTCGGAAATAGAGCACTCAAACCGCAGCCAAAGGGCGATAAAATACGCCGCATTAACTGCAATGGCATCGTACACCGCCAAAAGTATGGCAATTATCTGCCAATGCTCTATATTCCGTCTTTTGTGCTTGATACTACTCATACAAAACACTCCGTTAACATTTTTTGTCCGCCTGTGTGAACAACTCCATACTCTGCTCCTGCAATAGCGAAGCATAGGCGGCCATACCGTGTTTTTCAAGGGTTTGCATCGCCGCGCCCAAATTAGGCGGACGGTTTGTTGTGTTATGACAGTCAGAGCCCAGCAATTGCACCGTGCCCTGTTTTAGTAACCTTCGACCTGTAAACGCCCGCATGAAGCGGAGCAACGTGCCTGCGTTCATCTGTACCAATACATCCTGTTCCAACAGCTGCGCTACAGTGCGTCCGCTCTGCAGATGCAAATATCGCTCTAAATGGGCAATAACCGGCGTCCAGCCAGCCATACTGATATTACGCACAGTGCGAAACATCTCTGTTGTCCATTTTGTAAAGGGCATTTCCAGCAGCAAATATTTGGAATTTCCCAAGCACACCTGCTGCAGATTTTCCTCCAGCCCAAGACCGGGGTGATAGGCTACCTCTGCGCCCATTGCAATCCGGGGCAGCAAAGAGGTGTCCCAATCTGCCAGAGCCGCTTTCAGCCGTTCCTCCGCCGCCTGTCGCCGCTGCAGAAACTGTTCCACAGATTCCACCGGATAATAGTGGGGCGTAGCAAGCATACCTTCCACGCCTTGCGCTTTTGCCGCCTGCAGCAAAAGCAAAGCTTCTTCCGGTGTTTGACAACCGTCGTCCATAGCGGGCAGGAAGTGAGCGTGGACATCGTAAAGGTTGTTCATCGGAGTCCCCCCTGCCGATTACTTATACTTGTATTTGTAATACCGATCTCCGCTGCCTTGCGCGCTGGTGTTAATAAAGCCCATAATGTTGGCATTGACCATATCCAGTTGCTTAAGCATCTGGACAATCTTCCGGTGGGTTGTCTGCTTCTGCCGCACCACCAGCAAATAGCCGTCCACATACTTTGCCATAATTGCTGCGTCCGGCACAGTGGTAACCGGCGGCAAGTCCACAATGACATAATCGTAAATCTTGCGCACTGCGGTAAACAAATGCTCCATCTGTGCAGACTCCAGAAGGCTGGTAGCCTCGGGAGGCACGCTACCCGCGGGGAGTACGTAAATGCCCAGCTCCTCAACGTTGCGCACCGCCTCTTCAATCCGGCTCTGACCCACCAGGAAGTCGCTCAAGCCGGGTGTCATTGCAATATGCAATCTGCGTGCAATATCCGACATACGCATATCGCAGTCTATCAGCAAAACCCGCTTGCCGATTTGCGCCAGCGCAATCGCCAGGTTTACGGAAGTTGTACTCTTGCCCTCGCCCGGTTCCGGACTGCAAATGCCGATACACTTGCTGCCACCGCCGGGTAAGGAGTAAATTACATTTGTTCTTAATGCCTTATATGCCTCTTGTACTAAAAACGAGTCTTGATTGGTCAGCAGCAGACAATTGTTATCCTGCAGACCTGCATTACTCATCGAATTGGCTCCCATTGCGCTTACCCCCTTGCCGCCTGGTTCATATGGTTTCTTTTCTTCTTGTGCTGGTTAATGTCCGGAATTGTGCCTACGACAGGGATTTGATACCGCTTTTCCAGATCCTGTACGTCCAGTACCTTGTCGTTGACCTGGTTGAGCACTGCAACCATCAGCGCAGATACTACCAGACCCACTATCGCGCCTACCATCGCATTTTGCATCTTGTCGGGAGAATGCACGCCGGTAGGACGTACCGGCTCGTCCAGAATACGCAGCGAGCCGCCATCAACCACCCGTTCAACGTGCTCGGGCGCCACCTCTGCAATGGCTACCGCCAGCGCAGTGGCGCGGTCCGGGTCGGTATCCTCAACAAACACATCGATAACCGCCGTGGAGTTGGAAATAGTTACCTTTACCATAGAGCTCAGTGCGCCATAGGACATAGCGTAACCGCACTGCTCTGCAGCGCCCACCAACACACTCCGGCTGGTAATAATTTCCTTATAAGCATACGCAAGGCCGATAGAAGAATTCAAATCGCTGGCGCTTACATTTCCATTGCTGTCTGTTGCAACACGGCTGTTTACATATGCTGTAAAGCTGGTGCGGTAGGTGGGTGTAACGAAAAACGAAGAATATATGTAACTGGCAACACCGAATATCAGTGCCACTGCCACAATTACCCATATCCATTTCCATAATGCGCGGAAAGTTGAAGATAAATCCACTTCAGTTTCCTCTTTTTGCTTTGCTTGCCATTCGCTCATAAAGAACAGCTCCTTTCAAAATGTCTTCAAAAAGGGCACACTGCCTCAAAATATTCCTATTTTGAAATATATCACAAAACAGCGAATAATGCAATGGTTTTCTGTCAGTCTTTTCGACAATATCCACAAGAAAATTGAGCTAATTATCCCTGTTATTTCCTAATTATTACCAAAAACGTCAGACTGGTTCCAGCTAGCAGCCAAATTGCGAAAAAAGAGCGTATCGCAAGTGCGATACGCTCTTTTATTACATTGTCTTTCGACTTACACCAACTCGATAACTGCCATTTCTGCAGCATCGCCACGGCGGGCGCCGGTGCGGGTTACTCTGGTATAGCCGCCATTACGGTCAGCATACTTGGGAGCAATCTCCTTAAACAGCTTCTGTACCACGTCTTCCTTGGTTACGAAAGCCATTGCTCTGCGGTAAGCAGCCAGGTTGCCCTTCTTGCCCAGAGTAATCATCTTCTCTACTACGGGCTGTACTTCCTTTGCGCGGCAGAAGGTAGTTTCCATCTTGCCGTTCTCCAGAAGGTCGGTTACCTGCTGGCGCAGCAGAGCTTTTCTCTGAGCGCTGGTCTTGCCCAGCTTACGAGTTCCGAACATGAACGTTTCCTCCTTCTAAAAGGTTTACATACTTTTAGTTGCTGACAGAATCCTCGCTGGCCAGGGACAAGCCCATCATCTCCAGCTACTTCTGCACCTCGTCCAAAGACTTCTTGCCCATATTACGCACCTTCATCATATCCTCACCGGTCTTGCTGATCAGATCAGCAACAGTGTTGATGTTTGCGCGCTTCAGGCAGTTGAAGCTGCGGACCGACAGATCCAGCACATCGATGGTCATAGACAGCTTGCTGTCAGGACGCTCCAGATTCTTTTCCACCACAGTAGAACCAGCGCTGACTGTTTCAGACAGATTGGTGAATACTGTCAGGTGGTCGCTGAGAATCTTAGCACCTAAGGAAACAGCGTCCTTTGCGCAAATCGTAGAGTTGGTCCAGACCTCCAGGGTCAGCTTATCGAAGTCGGTCTTATCGCCGACACGGGTGGGCTCCACCGAGTAATTCACCTTTTTTACAGGAGAATAGATGGAGTCAATGGGAATCACACCGATAACAGTCTGCGCTGTCTTGTTCCGGTCTGCGGAAACATAACCGCGGCCCTGGGACAGGGTGATTTCCATATTGAACGTAGCATCCTGACCCAGAGTGCAAATGTGCAGCTCGGGATTCAGAATTTCTACTTCGCCGTCTGCCTTGATATCTGCAGCAGTTACTTCACAAGGACCAACTGCGTCGATATAAACAGTCTTCGGCTCCTGAGAGTGGAGCTTGACAATCATCTGCTTCACATTCAGGACAATTTCGGTTACATCCTCTGTTACACCGGCAATGGTGGAGAATTCGTGCTGCACGCCAGCAATCTTTACAGATGTTGCGGCATAGCCGGGCAGGCTGCTCAGCAAAATTCTGCGCAGGGAGTTACCTAAAGTCATACCATAACCACGCTCCAGAGGCTCCACTACGTACTTGCCGTAGGACGGATCCTCCAGACTGTCAAAGCAGGTAATGCGAGGCTTTTCGATTTCAACCATGAATTATACCCTCCTTTTTGATTGTTTGGGATGTAGAATGCATCCCACATATTCAAATAGCGAACAGATAAGAGGTTTTAATTCTTGGAGTACAACTCGACGATGAGGTGCACAGCGATCTCGAAATCAATGTCCTCTTTGGTGGGCATAGCCACAACCTTACCTGTCAGGGTGTTCTTATCCCGATCCAGCCACTTGGGAGCAGCTACGAAAGCATCAGCTTCCTTCAGAGCCTTGAAGAAGGCATTGGAAGCGCTCTTCTCGCAAACTGCGACCACATCGCCGGCCTTGATCATATAGCTGGGAATGTTAACGCGGGTGCCATTTACAGTGAAATGACCGTGATTTACCAGCTGACGAGCCTGACGGCGGGAGTTGGCAAATCCCAGGCGGTAAACAACGTTGTCCAGACGGCGCTCTACCAGAGTCAGCAGGTTATCACCGGTGTTACCCTCGTGACGGGCAGCCTTCTCGTAGTAATTACGGAACTGCTTTTCCTGAATGCCGTAGACAAATTTTACCTTCTGCTTCTCGTTCAACTGAGTTGCGTACTCAGATTTCTTTGCTCTTCTCTGACCGCCGGGGTTCTTGTTGGAAGTCTTG